>JANWIS010000174.1 GCA_025449775.1 Ignavibacteriaceae bacterium | reverse complement strand
TGATTACACAAAGCGAAGTGAAAAAGTTTTATCAAGTTTAGTTGAAGGTGAAAAAATTTCTGATAAAGGATTCGGAAATTTTTATCCTGTTTTCAGCAAAGATGGGAAGAAGATTTATTATGTCTCAAATAAATCCTCAGATTACTTCAGCCCATCAAGTATTTATGAATATGATGTTGAAACGAAAGAAGAAAAATCATTAGTTGATGGAGTTCGTTCAACTTATAGTTTTATCTTGGGTGAGAATAAAATTCTTTATGCAAAAATAACTGAAGATAATCCAGACTGGTATAATGTTCACGATCTTTTTATTTATGATGTTGATGAAGAAGATGAAATAAGATTGACAGAAAATTTACGAGCGAATCAACCCGATATTTCAAACGACGGAAAGAAGATTGTTTTTCTTTATCAGAAAGACGGAACAACGAATCTTGGTTTAATAGATATTGACGGAAATAATTTCAAAGCACTGACTTCATTTGAAAGTGGCGAACAGGTTTACAATCCCAAATTTTCTAATGATGGTTCTTTTGTAATATTTGATTATTCATATCATCAAACAAGAGACATTGCAAAAGTAAGAGTTTCAGGAGGTAAGCACGAATTTGTAATTCAGACTGAACACGATGAAAGAAATCCTGTTTTTGATCAGAATGGAAATTTAATTTTTTCATCAGATGAATCTGGCATTTTCAATATTTATTCACTCAATCTAACTTCAAAAGAAAAAAAGCAGCTTACAAATGTAATCGGCGGTGCTTTTATGCCTGATGTTAATAACAAGGGTGATATTGCTTATTCAGGATATACTTCGTCGGGATATAAAATTTTTCTACTTAAAAATGATGAACAGAAAAAAAATATTGAAAACGAAAGTTATGTATGGAGAAAAAATCCTCCGCTTGATTTGAGCAAGCCGAATGGTGACATCGATGAGTTTGATATTAATTCTCTGAAAAATTTTAACGACTATGAATTACTCGAATATACCGGTGAAAAATACAGTGGTGCTTTTTCAAGTCTGAGTTTTTTCCCGTTCATACGTTTTGACAACTACAATACTGCAAACAGCTTCTGGCAAAAAATAAAACCCGGATTGTATATCGCTTCAAACGATATGCTCAACCGTTATTCAATATTCGCCGGAGCAGCGATAAATATAAGATTCGAAAGAGATTTATTTCTGATGTTTGAATATAAAAATAAGCTGCCGTTAATAAGTCTGCTTGGCTTGAAGCCTGAACTTATTGCAGAACTTTACAGCACAAGCCGTAAGGCAGATGTCGATGTTCTTTTCGGTCCTGATACTGTTAATGGAAATGTAACTTATGATCAAATCATACCAACTGAAGTAACATATAATCTTTTTGAATTTGATTTTGCAGCAAGGCACAGAATATTCAATCGTTACAATGACCTGGAGCTTAGATTTATTTTCAGCCGGTACACTGCAACACTTGGAAGCTTTATTATTGAAACAGGTGGTGATCCGATACTCTATCCGACATCCGATGATACATATTTTATCGGGAGAGATTTCAGATTGAGTTACAACTTCGCTGCTTTTAAAAGTCACAGGGATGATGATATTAATCCAATCGGAGCTGAAGTAGATTTTATTTATGATTACGAGTGGAATGAATTTAATGATGAAGGTGAATATGTAATTGAAGATGGATTGCTGGAACCCAAATACAACGATTTTAATTTTCATCGTCTGCTTTTAGATGCAAATGTTTATCATCCTTTGTGGTCAGATCACACACTGTCGATGAGATTGGTTGGCGGAACTATTCTCGGTCCTGCAGTCCCGGATTTTTTTGATTTTTATTTAGGAGGATTGATCGGCTTCAAAGCATATCCGTTTTATTCTTTAAGTGGAAATGAAGTTGCATGGATTAATCTAACTTACCGGTTTCCGTTATTTAAAGATATTGATTACAAGATGAGTCAATTGTACTTCGATAAAATTTTTCTCTCATTCCATTTTGATTATGGAGATGCCTGGACAGGAGATATTCCGTCAATGAAAGATTTTAAAAAAGGTGCAGGTGCTGAACTTCGTCTTGAAATGAACTCATATTATTTATTCCCGACTGCAGTTTTCTTCAATGCTTCTTATGGATTTGATTCATTCGACAAGGTCGTTGATACAGGTGTTGCAACTTATGGCAAAGAATGGAGATTTTACGGAGGTATTCTTTTCGGATTTGATATTGTTAATAGTAAATCAGGCTTCACAAATCCAAACCGTTTAAGGTAAACTAATGAATTCTAAAAATATTTTTATAAAAATTTTCATCTCAGTTTTATTAATCGGCACTTCATTCGGTCAGGTGGACGAGATAAATAAAATGAAATTAACAGGCAGTCTTTATGCTGACACAAGAATAATTTTTAACAATTACAGAGCAACTTTATCCGATTCAATTCCAGATGACATAACTTCAAGAAAAACTCCCGTACTTTCCGGTGTGCTTTCCGCAATTATTCCTGGAGCCGGACAGGTTTACAATGAAGATTACTGGATCGCAGCTGTCTTTGTTGCATTAGAAGTTGTATTAATTGCTACAGCAATTAATTATGAGAATAAAGGTGATGAACAAACGGTATTTTATCAGGATTATGCAGATGCTTATACAAATCCTAATCATAACTGGAGTGTTGTCAGGTATGCTGAATGGCTTGTAGAATATAAGTATAACAATGATCAGGAACTGAGGAATAGAATTATTGTTAGTGATGATCCAAACCTTCCACCTTGGGAGAGAGTTAATTGGGCTGAACTGAATGCAGCAGAAACCGGTTCACATGATCTTCCTCCTTATGGTGAACAGCAATATTATGAACTCATTGGAAAATATCATCAATACAGTTCTGGCTGGAATGACTACACAGGCGGTGCAAACAACGATCTCATTTCTCCAAACTTTACTTATTATGCAGGTGAAAGAGGAGAAGCGAATGATTACTACAACAATTCATCAACTGCAATAGTAGGAGTTTATATTAATCACTTATTAAGTGCTGCAGAAGCTGTTTGGGGTGCAGCAAGATTTAATAATAATCTAGCAGTAAATCTGAGAGTAGAAACTCATAATCTTGCAGGTGTAAGTGAGTTTGTACCGACGTTAAAAGTGAAATTCAGCTTTTAATTATTTGTTTCTCCCTCGTCCATCTCATTCCAATTTCTTAAATTATCATCGAATAAAAAAAGTTTAGAAAAGGATAGAATGAAAAGACTATTATCAGTGTTCATTTTTATTTTACAAAGCATTAGTTTTTCGCAATACACACCAACTTCTGCGTATCTTCTTAATCCTGAACTTGCTATTGGATATACGGATAGCTGCGCAAATTTCTGGCTTCAAACCTGGGATACAACATCTGGTGGATTTTATACTAACATAGACAAATTTGGGAATGTGATAGTTAGTTGGGGCACAAATAAAAATATGCTTACTCAATCGAGAAATGCTTATGGTTTAGTGCGTGGTTATATGTTGACAGGAGATACAATTTATCTGAGTTATGCGAAAAATGCTCTCGATTGGATGTACGATCATGCCTGGGATGATACATACGGTGGATGGTTCCAGGAACTTAACAGCAGTGGAAATCCCATTAATCCAACTGCTAATAAAACAGCTTTCTATCAGCATTATGCATTACTTGGAATTGCTGCTTATTATGAAGCAACAGGTGATACAACTGCCTGGAACTGGCTGATGCAAGGTTATGAGCATCTAGAAAATTATTATTGGGATGACCGTTCTGGTTTTACGGGTTACTATGACCAAGCAAATTATACCAATCAAACTGCATGGAATAAAAGTTTTAATGCAACTGTTGATGCGATTACTACCCATCTACTTTATCTCTACTTGATGACAGAAGAAGAAGTTTATAAGCAAAAACTCTTGGAAATTGCGGAGGAAATAAAAATTCATTTTGTTTCAAGTATGCCACAGCAAGCAATTGGTTTTGTTGAAGAGTTTGATTCAGATTGGAACTGGAACAATGGTGAAACGATGACAATTATGGGTCACGTTTTAAAGGCTGGATGGTGTCTTGCAAGAGTTAACCAGTTATTTCCTGATATGAGTTATATGAGTGCGGCTGAATATCTGATAAACGATGTTTGGCAGAATGGATATGATCATGATTTTGGCGGACCTTACAAAGATTTCAATCGCATAACTGGTCAAATGCTTTTATGGGGCTTACAGGATTCTACGAAAGCCTGGTGGCAAATGGAGCAAGCCATTGTTGCCGGATTGCAAATGTATAATCAAACCGGAGAAGATTGGTATCTCCAAATGGCTGATGAGACGATCAACTTTTATATGCAATATTTTGTTGACCACGTTAATGGAGAAGTTTATGCAGACAGAACCCGTTATGGAGGATTTGCCTGGAATGAAGCAAAAGGGAATTCAGGAAAAGCTGGTTACCATTCAATAGAAACTGGTTACTACACATACTTGTATGGAAATCTGTTTTATAATTTTCAACCTGCTTCACTGCATTACAAATTTTATCCGCTTCCTGTAAACAGAGAAATAAATCTAACTCCGCTTGCTATAAGAGATGATGGTTTAAAAATTTCCGAAATTTTTCTCGATGGACAAAGCTATAATGATTTTAATCCAACAACACGTGTTCTGAATTTACCAGCAGGTATTGGTGGAAATTTCCTGGTCAAATATGAAACTGTAATTTCAAATGTAAATCCTGAAGATGTGATTGTTGCAGATAAGTTTGAGTTGAAGCAGAACTATCCAAATCCATTTAATCCAAGTACACAAATTAGCTGGTATCAGCCTGAAGGAACTAATGTTATTCTAAAGGTATTTAATACTCTCGGTGAAGAAGTTATAACATTGATTGATAATGAATATAAAAATGCTGGTTCTCATTCTACATTATTCGTTGTGAATTCTAAATTGTCAAGCGGTGTATATTTTTATCAGTTACGAGCTGGCAATTTCATTGAGATGAAGAAAATGATGTTAGTTAAATAATCTTCATCTACAATTAATTATATTTCAGCCCCGAGTTTCTCGGGGCTTTTTTAATAACATACAAATATGAATACCCCTTTAGTTGTAATTATCGGAAGACCGAACGTAGGAAAATCCACACTCTTTAACCGGCTTGTTGGCAGACGAGATGCGATTGTTGATGACATAAGCGGAGTAACACGTGACAGGATTTATGGCGAAGCCGATTGGGCAGGTAAATCATTTAGAGTGATTGATACAGGTGGTTACGTACCGGAAAGTGAAGA
>JANWIS010000173.1 GCA_025449775.1 Ignavibacteriaceae bacterium | reverse complement strand
TAACAGTTGCTGAATATTTTCGTGATGAAGAAGGCAGAGATGTACTTTTATTTATTGATAACATATTCAGATTTACACAAGCAGGTTCTGAAGTAAGTGCACTTCTCGGTAGAATGCCGTCTGCTGTTGGATATCAACCAAATCTTGCTACTGAAATGGGAGCTCTACAGGAAAGAATTACATCAACAGATAAAGGTTCCATCACATCGGTTCAGGCAATTTATGTTCCTGCTGATGATTTAACAGATCCGGCACCTGCTGCAGCTTTTGCTCATCTCGATGCTACAACAGTTTTAAGCCGTCAGATTTCAGAGCTGGGAATTTATCCGGCTGTTGATCCGCTTGATTCAACTTCAAGAATTCTTCAACCGGGAATTTTGGGACAGGAACATTACGATGTCGCAAAACACTGTAAAGAAATTCTTCAACACTATAAAGATTTGCAGGATATCATAAACATTCTTGGCATGGATGAACTTTCTGATGAAGATAAAATAATCGTGAGACGTGCGAGAAGAATTCAAAGGTTTTTAAGTCAGCCTTTTTACGTTGCTGAACAATTCACGGGCTTTGCAGGAAAATATGTAAAGCTTGAAGATACCATTCGCGGATTTAAAGGAATTATTGATGGAAAGTATGATGATCTTCCTGAAGCCGCATTCCTTTATGTTGGAACAATAGAAGAAGCAGTCGAAAAAGCAAAGAAGATGAAATAGGATGGATGAACTTACTCTTGAAATAATCACTCCGGAAAAACCTGTCTTTAAAGATACAATTGATGTTGTAACTATTCCGGGTACAGTTGGGAGTTTCCAGGTGCTTAAAAACCATGCACCGTTGATCAGTTCATTTGAAATTGGATTAATCAAAGTAAAGAAAACTTCTGTTGAATCGTTTTATACTACTTCCGGTGGTACTGTAGAAGTGAATAAAAACAAAGTATTAGTATTAGCAGACTCAATTGAAAAAGTAGAAAATGTAAATGTTGATCGTGCTGAAAAGGCGAAGTTAAGGGCTGAGGAAAGGCTTAAAAGAAAAAAAGAAGAAGCAGTTGATGAAGCTCGTGCAGAAGCTGCGCTTAAAAGGGCAATCAATAGATTGAGTGCAGTTAAAAAATATAGTTCTTGAAATATTATTTTTTTATAAACTCGATTCTGATACTTAAAGGGGAAGGGGAGTTAGGAAGGATCAATTCAGAAAACCATCACCAAGAATAATTTCTCTCATCATTTTATTCGATTCAAGTTTTTCTTCCATGCTGTCAAAGTGATCCAGTAAATAATTCAAACGCATATTTTCATTCTGCATCGTTAATAGTTCCTGTTGCTGCAGAATTGATAATCCTGATTTCTCTGCAATTTTAAAAGACTTAATTTTTGTAGCTTCCAGAGTATCCCAGAAGCTCTGGTTCAGATCGTAATTAGCTAACTTCAGCATTTCCCGCACACGAACTTTTAGTTCATCGAATAGTTTAAAATCGAAATCCGGTTCATCATCCTCAACCTTTTCAATTTTACTGAGATGATAACCATCAATATGCATCTCGTAATTGATCCTCCTGAAACGCCATTTTCCTTTGATGACAATATCCATTTCACCCGCTTCATAAATTTTTAGAACGTTCGAAATTTCAGTATAAACTCCGATATCAGAAATTGTCTCTCCAATTCTTGATACAATTCCAAACCCTGTTTTATTTTCAATGCACTTGTTAATTAATTTTTTATATCTTTCTTCAAAAATATGAAGCGGATATTTCGAGTTTGGAAATATTACTATTGCGAGAGGGAATATTGGGATCTGCATTTAATCTATTTTTTAATTTTGAATGGAAGCAATCAAATTGATTGCTTCCTGAAATAATAAATTAAAATTTATTTTGATTCATCGAATCGTTTAGACACTTCGGTCCAGTTTACTACGTTCCAAAAGTTTTCTATGTATTCTGGTCTTCTGTTCTGATATTTGAGATAGTAAGCATGTTCCCAGACATCGAGTCCTAAAATTGGTGTACCCTTAATATCTGATACATCCATCAAAGGATTGTCCTGGTTTGGAGTTGAACCAATTACCAGCTTATTATTTTGTTTAACAAGCCATGCCCAGCCCGAACCGAATCTTGTTGCTGCAGCATTACCGAAATTTGTTTTAAAATCACTGAAAGAACCAAAAGAGGATTTAATTGCATCGGCTAATGCACCACTTGGTTCACCTCCGCCATTCTGTTTCATCAATGTCCAGAAAAGTGAGTGGTTGTAATGACCGCCTCCATTATTTCTCACAGCAGCAGGATGTTTAGAAATATTTATTAATAATTCTTCAAGCGTTTTACCAGCGAGATCTGTTCCTTCTACAGCTTTATTGAGATTCGTTACGTAAGCATTATGGTGTTTTGAATGGTGAATTTCCATTGTCATTTTATCAATATATGGTTCCAAGGCATCGTATGAATAGGGCAATGCCGGTAGTTCAAATTTTTGCATGATTAATTCACTCCTGTTTTTTTGATGTGAAAGTTTAGTTAAACTTTTTGCAAAGGGCTGCATTATGCTGGATGCAGTAATTGCTGTTATTGATCCAATAAATTTTCTTCTATTCATCTCGTATTAATGGATAACAGATTAAGTTAAACACCAAATGATTCACCGCAGCCGCAAGTTTTTGTAGCGTTTGGATTGTTAAAAATAAAACCTCGTCCATTCAATCCATCGGAAAAATCCAGCTCGGTTCCCATCAGGTAAAAAAGACTCTTGCCATCGATGAATAATTTTACATTATCCTTTTCAATAATTGAGTCACCTGTTTTTTCATTTTCATCAAAATTAAGAGTGTATGTTAAACCCGAACAACCGCCGCCTTTTACTCCAACTCTTAGTCCGTAGTTTGCAGGAACATTGTTCGCCTGCATTATCCGAAGAATTTCATTCTTGGCTTTATCAGTGATTGTGATTTCTGATTTTACATTTGTTTCAGTCATGATTTATATCCCTTGATAATTTATAGTTACATTAAAATTAAAATGGATCACCGGGTTCAGAAGTAACAAATTCCGGAAAATTTATTGTCCAGCCCTGATGATTTACTCTGATAAATATTTTTTGTGATTCATAATTTTTTGACATCTCTTCAGCAAGTTTTTCAGCAGCCTGGTAGCTGACTTTTATATCCTTCTTTTCCAGAAAGCTTCTGATTCCGTACTGAAAATCTCTGAAAAAAAAGTTTGAGTTATGAAATACCGGGAACTTTGCCTTTAGATAATTTAGCAATTCCGTTTCATTGTTCTTTAACAGCTGAAGATGATTTTTTATTTTATCTGACATAACTTTTCTATGTGAGCAAAGATTCTTTAACTGGTTTTTGATAATTTGATTTCAATCTTAAATCATTTACAGCAGCAGTGACTTTTTGGATTACAATATTTATTTCTTCTTCTGTGTTAAACCTTCCCAGCCCGAACCTGATAACAGATTTTGCTTTGTCGTCAGGTAAACCAATTGCTTTCAATATCCTGTTTGGCTTAACGGACTCAGAAGCACAAGCAGAACCGGTCGAAACCGCAATATCTTTCATTGCCATCATCAGTGAATCGGATTTTACACCGTCAAATACAAGGTTTAAATTATTCTGCAACCTGTTTTCAAGACTACCATTTAGATGCATATCACTTAAATTGGATACAATGCCATTATATAATTTGTCTCTTAGAAATTTCAATCGTTTATTTTCTTCATTGAAATTATCTCTGCTAAGCTGAATTGATTTGCCAAATCCAACTATGCCTGGAACATTCAAAGTTCCCGGGCGAAAACCATCCTGCTGACCACCACCGTAAAAAAGTGGTTTAATTTTTATTGAAGGATTTTTTCTTCTAACATACAAAGCGCCAATTCCTTTTGGTCCGTAAATTTTATGCGAAGTAAATGAAGCAAGATGGACATTTGCATCATTAACATTAAAACTAATTTTGCCAATAGCTTGTGTCGCATCAGTATGAAAAATCAAATTTCTCTCAGTACAAATATCGCCAATTGCTTTTATATTCTGGATAGTTCCTATTTCATTATTTGCTGTCATTATTGAAACGAACATTGTGTTCTTTTTTATTTCTCTTTCAAATTGAGTGAGATCGATTTCTCCATTTTTGTTTACAGGAAGAAAAGTAATTTCAAATCCTTTTTGTTCTAAAGATTTTAATGAATCGTGACAGGCACTGTGTTCTGTAATACAGGAAATAATATGATTACCTTTTTCTCGATACATTTCTGAAATTCCAAAGTGAGCAAGGTTTATCGATTCTGTTGCACCGCTTGTAAAATAAATTTCTTCTGTTTCAGCACCGATGAAATCTGAAATCGTTTCTCTTGATAATTTTACAGCACTTTCTGCTTCCCAGCCATAACGATGACTTTTGCTCGATGCATTCCCAAACTTCTCAGTTAAATAGGGAAGCATTGCTTCCACAACTTCCGGATCAACCGGAGTAGTTGCATGATTATCTAAATATATTGTTTTAGAAATTTTCATCAGAGTATCTGAACTAAATAAGTATCAGTAAATACATTGTCTATTTTTTTCTGGATCACTGCAAGCGGATCTTTTATTTTGCAGCAATTGAAATGTGAACAATCTTGTTCAGATCCGTTTTCGTGCATGCAATCAGTAATTTTAAATTTTGATTCAACTGCTTTGATAATGTCGATGATAGAAATTAATTCTGGTTTTTTAGCAAGTGCAAATCCGCCGTTCATTCCTTTTGCTGAAAAAGCAATATCACTTTTAACAAGATTCTGTAAAACCTTTGCAACTAACTGATACGGGATCTGATAATTTTCCGAAATTTCTTTTGCTGAAGAATATCCGGAAGAATTTTTCAAAGCCATATACTTGGCTGCCATTAACGCATATTCTGCTTTTTTTGATAATTTTAGCATTCTAATAAGACTGAATTAGTCTGATTCGAAACTATAAATTCTAAATAATAAATGCAAGTCGGATAGTTTTTAGAGCTTTTTGTCACACTGAGCGAAGTCGAAGTGTGACGATACAGATACATTTCAGTCTTCGACTGAGTTTATAGTGAGCTTGTTGAACTGCTCAGACTGACTTTTGTATTTGCTCACTTCAATAATATCATTTTCTTTGTGCTGATGAAATCACCGGTTTGTAATCTGTAAAAGTAAATACCGCTTGGTAATT
>JANWIS010000172.1 GCA_025449775.1 Ignavibacteriaceae bacterium | reverse complement strand
GTAGATATTCATAGTAGTTATGCTGCACTTGTTTTTATGGTTGACCCAAAAGATGTTACTCCTGATATGAGAAGAAAAGCAAAGGAAGTTAATTTCGGAATACTGTACGGCATTGGTCCTTTTGGATTAAAAACACGATTGGGCATTTCCCAATCTCACGCCAAAGAAATCATTGAAACATATTTTAAGACTTTCAAAAAAGTAAAACACTATATGGAAGACTCTGTAAAAAAAGCACAACAAAAAGGATACTCTGAAACTTTGCTTGGAAGAAGAAGATTTTTGAGAAATATTAATAGCAGCAATAGGGTCGTTCGCCAGTTTGAAGAAAGGGTTGCCATTAATATGCCTATACAAGGAACTGCTGCTGATATGATCAAGCTTGCGATGATAAAAATTCATAATGAACTTGAAAAGAGAAATACAAAAACAAAAATGATTTTACAGGTTCATGATGAACTTGTTTTTGATGCACATAAAAGTGAGGTTGAAGAACTTCGTCCATTAATTAAAAAACTTATGGAAACTGCTCTTCCACTGAATGTTCCAGTTCTTGTTGATACCGGTACAGGAGATAATTGGCTTGATGCACACTGATAGTGAATGAACAAATTTAAGTGAAGATGAACAGGTAAATTATTTTGTTCAATTATGAATGTAAAAAGCCCTGCAATTGAAAATTTCATCAGAAGAAATAAAAAAAATTCTTTGTATTAAACCGCGTGGAATCGGTGATATAATTCTGTCAACAATTGTATTGGAAAATTTGAGAAACGCTTTCCCCCACTCTGAGATCCATTACCTGACAGAAGAATTTTCAAAAAGAGCCGTTGAGTATAACCCATTAGTTTCTAAAGTAATTACTTTTAAGCGGGATAAGTTTGTTCTTAGTACAATTAAACAAGTAAGAAAAGAAAAATACGATTTGATTTTTGATTTCTGGTCTAATCCTAAAACTGCTCAGATAACTTTTTTTTCCGGAGTTAAATACAGAGTTGGTTTTGATAAAAGAGGTAGAAATTATGCGTATAAATTTTCCGGTAAAACCGGCTCAACAATCAGACATGCGGCTGAAGATAATCTTGCTTTGTTAGAAGCATTAGACATCCCTATCGTATCAAAAAAAATAATTTATCATACAACAGAAAATGAAAAATTATTTGCTGAAAAATTTTTGCAGGCTAATAATAATCGAAGTGATAATCTGCTCATTGGAATTATTCCATCAGGCGGATGGGAATCGAAAAGATGTGACGCTGATAAATTGGTTGAGATTTGCAAAGAAATACAGAATAATTACAAGGCTGACTTCTTAATTCTTTGGGGGCCGGGTGATAAAGTTGATGCTAAAATTATTTTCGAAGGATTGAGTCCAAACTCTGTTTTAGCACCCAAAACTGAATTTGGAGAATTATCGGCATTGATTGAAAAATGCGATTTGATTATTGCTAATGATTCAGGTCCAATGCATGCTGCTGCTGCATTGAAGATACCTACAATTGGAATTTTTGGTCCCACAAATCCTGAAAATCATAAACCTTATAGTACAAACTCAAGCTATGTAATTAAAAGTGATCTACATTGTATAATCTGCAACAAGTTAGTTTGTCCTTATAATCATGAATGTATGAAAGAATTAGACCCGGAAGTCTTTATTCCAATAGTAAAAACTTTATTAAATAAGAATTGAAATTATTAATGAGGATGTAATTCAAACTTGGATTTATCACATAAAAATATTTTAATAGTTCGGCTTGGTAAAATCGGTGATATCATCGTAGCTTCTTCTGTATTTGAGATACTCAAGAAACGATTTACAGGAATAAATATTTCTTTGTTGACATTGGAAAAGAATCGAGAAGTATTGAAGCACAATTCAAAGATTGACCGGGTATATTACACATCAAAAAATATTTTTCTTTACTATACATTATTCAAACTCAGAAAAAAAAATTTTGATGTGCTACTTGATTTGAACGATGATCCATCCACCTCTTCCGATATTATCAGAAAATTAATCAGGGCAAAGACAACGGTCGGGTTTGATTTTAACAATGAGATAAAATATCATATTGCCATTGAGCATCCTAAGAAAGATAAAACTCATATTGTTGAAAGGCTTGAAAAGATACTAAATGGGATAGGTATTCATCCTGAAAAAAGTGAATTAAAACCAATCATTTATCTTGATCCATATTCGAACTCAGAAATAAAGAATCAGTTGAATAAAATTAAAAAAACAGAAAAAGTGCTTGCAATAAATATTTCTGCCGGTGCGATTATCAGGGAGTGGGATAAAAAAAATTATATTGAACTTCTGAAAAAACTGGTTGTGGAAAACCCTAACTGGTATTTTCTAATTCTTTATGTAAGAAAAGATTTTGAAAAAGCTGAGCTTATTATAGATGCTGTTTCTTCAGATAGATTGATTAAAATGAAATTTTATTCATTTCAGCAGTTTGCTTGTTATATTCGTAATGCTGATTTGGTTATCACGCCGGATACATCGGCAGTTCATATTTGTTCTGCATTTAATATTCCAGTCATCGCTCTTTATCCTGGTGTTAATTGGAATTATGTTAGTTGGAGTCCTCTTTCAAATTTTAAGAGATCTCTTCTCTCAAAAGAGGAATCTATTAATGGAATATCCGTAGATGAAGTTTTCAATGCTTTTACTCAAATTCAATCCGAACTGATTCATTCTAAAATATGAGTAAAGAAAAAATTATTCCCGAGTGTAAAAGGTTTTCAGGATACAAACCATGTTTCCCTGATCACAATTGCTGGGAAGATGGATGTAAAGATCAAATCCCGATCGGGACAAAAATTCTCATTATAAATCTCGATGCTATGGGAGATATTTTGATGACAACAGCTCAGCTGCCTGCATTAAAAAGAAAATTTCCTGAATCAACCATATACTGGATAACTCTAAAAAATTCTGCTCCTTTGCTTGCAAACAATCCGCTTGTGGATCATATCTACATATTTAATGACGAATCATTTTTGATTCTAAATCAAATGACTTTTGACTATGTAATGAACGTCGATAAATCTCAACGGTCTTGTGCTTTATTAAATTCTATTAAGGCTAAAAACAAACTCGGATTTGGATTGAATAAAGACGGAAAAATCATTCCGGTTAATGAAGGAGCATATTATAATTATCAGCTTGGAATGGATGACCATTTAAAATTTAAACTAAATAAACGAACGGGACAGGATTATCTTGCAGAGACATTTGACTTAGAATATGAAAGGAATGAATATGTTTTTGAATTCACTGAAGAGGAAAAACGATTCATTAGTAATTACAGAAAGAAATTACATCTTCGTTCAACCGATAAAATAGTTGCATTCAATACTGGCTGTTCGGAATTGTACCCAAATAAGAAGATGACCATTGAACAACATATTTATTTAATCAAACAGTTTCTTAAAAAGAAATATAAAATTATTTTACTCGGTGGTCCTGAAGATACAATACGAAATAAAGAAATATATTCACACTTCAGAGGAAAGATTATAAATACTCCAACAATGGAAGGAATAAGACGAGGTATTTGCTATGAAAGCATTGCAGATATTATAATTACAGGTGATTCTCTTGGAATGCACATAGGTATTGCACTTAAAAAATTTATGATTGTTTGGTTTGGAGTTAGTTGCTGGGCAGAAATTGATCTTTATGATCGTGGTGTAAAATTATTTCAGGAAGAATTATTCTGTTCACCCTGCTGGAAAAAAGCATGTCCATATGATCTTGAGTGTATTAAGATGATTGATCTGGAGAGAATTATTTCTGAAGTTAATAATTATTTTAAGAAATAGATCAATGTTTCCGGTTGGACTAGATCATAATCCTTTTGAGATAGCACGAAGCAGATCAAGACCTCTAATTCTAGATGGAGCAATGGGGAGTTATCTTCAGGAATCAGGTTTTCAGGCGAATGAGCAGATATGGTTTACTAATATTAATCGAACTCATCCGGATATTATTCTTAAAATTCATGAAGGGTACATTAAAGCTGGAGCAGATGTCATAACTACAAATACATTCAGAACAAATCCAGAAGCATTAAGAAGGATTGGAATCAGTGACTATGAATTATGTGTCAAGGATGCAGTTAGTTTAGGAATAAAATCAATTGAAGATAGAAAAATTATTGTTGCCGGCTCAAACCCGCCAGCTGAGGATTGTTATCAGGTTGAAAGAACTATTAGCAAAGATAAACTTGAATACAACCATCAGTGTCATATTGATTTACTTATAGATAATGGTGTTCATTTTATTTTGAATGAAACACAAAGTCATTTTGATGAGATACAAGTTATCTCAGATCATTGTGATAAAGAAAATATTCCCTATGTCGTAAGTTTATACTTTAACAATACTCTTAAGATTTTATCAGGTGAATCAGTTGAATTCATAATTTCGTATTTGAGAGATCATAATTGCTTAGCCATAGGATTTAATTGCATTGCTCCCTTAGTGTTTAGAAGTGTTTTGGAGAAAATAGAATTATCAGGGAATTGGGGATTTTATCTTAATTGCGGTGCTGGAAATCAAACTGACAAATCAATTATTTGTGGAATTCAGCCCGATGAATACATCAATTCTGTGAGATTAAGTTTGCAATTCAAGCCCTCATTTATAGGTTCTTGCTGCGGATCTAATCCGGCCCATATCATGAAGATTAAAGAGTTCATTGATGGAAAAAATAATAGTTGAATCACCTTCCAAAATAAATCTTGGTCTTAATATCGTTGAAAAAAGAACAGACGGATATCACAATCTTGAGACTATATTTTTTCCACTTTTACTCAAAGATATAATTATGATAACAAAATCCGAAAAAACTGAATTTAGTTCGACCTCAACTGAGTTGAATTCAGTAAGTGATAATTTGATTTTAAAAGCCAAAAAACTACTAGAAGAAAAAGCAAATAAAAAATTTATTCTTAAAATATTTGTTGAAAAAAATATTCCAATTGGCGGTGGATTGGGTGGTGGAAGTTCAAATGCTGCTTCCACTCTCAAGGCGATTAATAAATTGTGCAAATTGGATTTTAGCTACCAGGATTTATTTGAATGTGCATTGGATCTCGGATCAGATGTTCCATATTTTCTTAATCCAATTCCTGTTTATGCTGAATCAAAAGGTGAAAAGTTAAATTCGATAAATTTAGAACTGCCCTACCCTGTTCTTGTTGTCAACTCAGGTATCAACATTCAAACTGGCTGGGCATTTTCGAAAGTCAATCCCATCAAACCTGAAAAGAGGTTAAAAGATATTTTCAATAGCGAACTGATAGATTTTGAATCTATGAAAGTGTATGTTAAAAATGATTTTGAAGATGTTATATTTCAGGAATATCCGATGATTGAGCAAATTAAAAAAGAGCTTTACGATCTCGGTGCCCAGTTTGCATTAATGACAGGAACCGGATCAAGTGTTTTCGGTATTTTTTCAAATCTGCAGAAGGCGTATTGGGCTGAAGATCATTTCAAAGAAAAAGAATATTTTACTTTTTTAAATATTCCATTCGAGAAAGGTTCCATCACTTAACACCGCTTTCCATATACTCAACGAAGCCTTTAGTTGCATTCACTTTAACTTTTATTCCAATTGGAACAGTCAAAATATTTTTAGTATGAGCCTGAGGAAATCCATAGACCACTGGGAGTTTTATCTTTCCCAAATAGTCATTCAGCACATCATTTAAATTCAATGTTTTTTTATTTGGATCTTTTTCATTGCAATCAACGAAAGTTCCAAGCATCAATCCATTCAGATTTTTAAACACATTATTTAATCTTAGATGATTCATCATCCTGTCAATTTTATAAGGAGGTTCATTTACATCTTCTAAAAACAGAATTTTATTTCTAAGATTAGGTAGAAAACCAGTACCGATTAAGGAGACAAACACTGCTAAATTTCCACCAACAATTCTTCCTGTAGAACTTCCCGGATGTATTTTCTGAAGTGAATTATTTGCATGTAATTTTAATTTTCCAGTTATTTTATCAGAAGTAATCATCTGCCAAAAATTTTCTTCTGTGTATTTGTCAACTTCCTTTGCAAAATTTGATACTACCATAGGACCGGAAAATGTAATTAAGTTTGCTTTCCTGAGGAATGCCATTTGAAGTGAAGTAATTTCACTAAAGCCGACAAATATTTTTGGATTATTTCTGATCAAATCATAATTGATCTTGTCGAGTAATCGGGATGCACCATAACCACCACGAACACAAAAAATCGCTTTAACTTTTTTATTACTGAACATTTGGTGGATGTCATCAATTCTTTCTTTATCAGTGCCGGCCAGATAACCACGATATTTCCCTACATTTTTACCAGAAATAGTTTTATATCCCAGTCCTTCCAGATAGTTAATTCCCTTTTCTATCAGGCTCAAATTGTCAGGAGATGATGCCGGAGAAATTATTCCAATTAAATCTCCTCTCTTTAACTTTTCTGGTTTGATGTAGCTCATAAAATGTTTTGTATTTAATAACTATATATCAAAATATAAATTAGATTTTCGTTCAACAAATTTTTTATTGTTGTTTTAACTAACATAGTATTACAGACGATTATATTCGCTCGATAGGAAAGTCATTTAATACGTGATTTAAATCAAACTCGTTAACACTTTTTGAAGAAAAGCTGAAATACACAGAGAAAAAATGATTAATTTGTTATATTTCAATCGTGAATCATGTTTAATATCTTCTAACTGCAGATGAGTACAAAAAAGATTTTATATATATGTGGTTCGATGAATCAAACCACACAGATGCATAAAATTTCGGCTGAACTCAAAGAATTCGATTCTTATTTCACCCCTTATTATTCTTTAGGATATTGGTACATACAACTAACCCGAAAAATTGGTTTAATGGATTTTACCATACTCGGTGGGCAAGCTAAGATCAATACGCTTAAATATTTCCGGGAAAATAATTTGAAAATTGATGAAGAAGGTAAGCTGAACGATTATGACCTTGTATTCACTTGTTCGGATATGTTGATTCCTAAAAATATCCGGCACAAAAAAATCATATTAGTCCAGGAAGGAATGACTGATCCCGAACATTTTGGTTTTCATCTTGTAAAGAAGTTTAATTTACCAAGATGGATTGGAGGAACTGCAGCAACTGGTATCAGTAATTACTTTGAGCTATTTTGTGTTGCTTCTGATGGCTACAAAGAATTGTTTATTTCTAAAGGTGTTGTTCCGAAAAAAATAGTTGTAACCGGTATTCCGAATTTTGATAATTGTGCTCAATACATCAAGAATGATTTTCCTCACAAAAATTATGTAATCGTAGCAACATCGGACATGAGGGAAACATATAAATTTGAGAACAGAATAAAATTTATTAAACATGCTCGGAAGATTGCATCAGGCAAACAACTCATCTTCAAACTGCATCCGAATGAAAATTATGATCGCGCAATAAAAGAAATTAATAAGTATGCTCCAGGCTCGCTGATTTTTCAAAAAGAAAAAATAGATCCGATGATTGCAAATTGTGATACTCTCATTACAAGGTTCTCTTCTGTCGTTTATATCGGATTAGCTTTGGGCAAGCAGGTTTATTCTGATTTCAATATAAATGAGCTTAAAAAATTAATACCTTTGCAAAATGGCGGTTCTTCTGCTGCAAACATTGCTGGTATTGCAAAAAAACTATTGACTGAACAAGAAAGATCAACTGTATATTATATGAATAAAGAAAAAACAGTTACCGGTAAATTTTTAAATAAGATCAGACTGAAAAGAAAATTAGCCAGAATAAAAAACTAAAAGTTTATTAAAGTAATCACACTTAAGATCCCCGATTTGAATCTTGAATCAATTTCCTAAAATTGTAACGGTTATTCAAGCTCGCATGGGTTCTTCACGTCTCCCTGGAAAAGTTTTACTTCCTTTGGCTGATAAACCCTTGCTGCTCAGAATGTATGAACGTGTAGCTTCTGCAAATTATTCCGGGGAAATAGTAGTTGCGGTTACTGAAGATGAAATCGACAACCAATTAATTAAACTTTGCAGCAGGAATAAGATTCAAACATTCAGAGGAAGTTCATTTGATCTGCTTGACAGGCATTACAAAGCAGCACGTAAATACAACGCTGAAGTAGTAATCAAAATTCCATCTGATTGTCCTTTGATTGACCCGCAAATTATTGATCAGGTTATCTTGTATTATATTATTAACAAAGAAAAATTTGATTATGTGAGCAATCTTCATCCGCCAAGTTATCCTGATGGAAATGATGTTGAAGTATTTTCAATGCTGACACTTGAAAATGCATGGATAAATGCTAAGAAAGATTTTGAGCGAGAACATACTACACCGTTTATCTGGGAAAACCCTGATATATTCAGGATAGGAAATGTTACTTTGGAAACCGGATTTGATTATTCAATGACTAACAGATTTACAATTGACTATAAAGAAGATTATGAGTTTATAAAACGTGTATATGATGAACTGTATACGAATAATAAAAAATTTGGATTGAATGATATTTTAAATCTTTTGAAAGATAAACCTGAAATCAGTGATATAAATCGAATGTATGTCGGAGTAAATTGGTACAGAAATCACTTGAAGGAATTAAAAACAATCTCAGTCAAACAAACAAAGAAGATTTAAAACAACAAATTTTCTCCAAAAAAAATATGCCTAACAAAATAGATTTTAATAAAGACTTTCCTTCAATTAAAAAATCTGATGAACTTTATCAAAAAGCTCTGGATCTAATTCCTTCTACTACACAAACACTTGCCAAAGGACCGCAGCAAAACGTAAAAGGGATTGCGCCAAAATATTTAGTAAAAGGAAAAGGTTCACACGTTTGGGATGTTGATGGCAATGAATACTTAGATTTTAATATGGCCATTGGCCCGATTTCGTTAGGATACGCATATGATAAAGTGGATGAAGCAATAAATAAACAGTTGCAGGACGGAATAACTTTTTCACTTATGCATCCTCTGGAAGTTGAAGTTGCCGAAATGCTGAATAAAATTATTCCTAATGCCGAATCGATAAGATACAGTAAAACCGGAGCAGATGTCACTTCAGCTGCAATAAGAGTAGCCAGAGCTTTTACAAATCGAAAAAAAATTCTTTGTTGTGGATATCACGGCTGGCATGACTGGTATATTTCTGTAACTGATAGGAATTCGGGAATTCCTCAGGCAATACAGGATTTAACATTTACTTTTAACTACAATGATATTCAGTCAGTCTTAGATTCAATTGATGAAGATACAGCTGCAATTATTCTTGAACCATTTGTTTTCGAAGCACCAAAAGATAACTTCCTTCAGAAGCTCAAAGATATTTGTACGAACAATGGTACTCTTCTTATTTTTGATGAAATGTGGACTGGATTCAGAATTGCACTTGGAGGTGCACAGGAATATTTTAATGTAAAAGCAGATTTAGCTGTATTTTCAAAAGCAGTTGCTAACGGGATGCCGCTTGCAATTCTGGCCGGCAGAAAAGATATTATGCAAGTTCTTGAAAAAGATGTTTTCTTCTACACAACTTTTGGCGGTGAAGCTTTATCACTTGCAGCCGCTAAAGCAACAATTAATGAGCTCAAAGGAAAAAATGTTCCTGCACACTTGACAGATCAGGGGAAAAAAATTAAAGACGGCTATAATAAAATTGCAGAAGAATTAAATATTCCTTTTACCAAATGCATTGGGTTTGAATGCAGATCACTAGTTACATTTGATGCAGCCGCAGGAAACGTGCTTGAAATGAAATCACTAGTTCAGCAGGAAATGATTAAGCGTGGAATTTTATGGGGAGGATTTCATAACATGAGTTTCTCTCATACTGATAGTGATATTGAATACGCTCTTAAAGCATACAGAGATGTTCTTC
>JANWIS010000171.1 GCA_025449775.1 Ignavibacteriaceae bacterium | reverse complement strand
CGGTTATTGTTTTTTGATATCGATGACCAATATTTATACGATGCGAATCGATTAATAGGGTTGTGTTATAAAAATGGTGGGAAATATTCGGATGCGCTTCTTTATTTTACAATGGCTGAAATTCAGGCTACGACTGCTGAAGAAATTTATTATTGCAGGATCGAATCAGTAAAAATTAATATTTTACGGCGAACAACATCGATGGCATTAACTATTCTTGATTCACTTGAAAATGATAAAAGATTTTTTTACAACATTAATGAAATAAATTACTGGCGTGGTTGGGCATATATTTTCGCTGACAACTGGGAGCTAGCTTCTTTGACTTTTGCAGACATTGATTCCAACCATACACTAAAAACTTTTTGTGACTCTGTTGATCAGGACTTGTATGATGCAACACTTGCTAAAGCATTATCAATTGTTCCGGGATTAGGTCAGTTTTATACCGGTGAGTATGTCAGCGGATTAATTTCTATCGGCTGGAATGTATTATGGGGTTATCTCACAATTAATGCTTTTGCTGAAGACAGAATTTTTGATGGTTTGGTGATCGGCTCTTTATTGTGGTGGAGATTTTATTCCGGCAATATTCAGAATGCAGAAAAGTTCGCTCTTCAAAAAAATCTTGCAAAGACAAATCTTGCTTTACATTATCTTCAATATGATTATACAGGAAATAAACCATAACTTTTTATGACAAAGTACTCAGATGAAAAGATTTATTAAGAAAATATTATTTGGAATAACTCTTCCACAGGAATATTTGTGTGTGAACAGGAAGGATTACAAAGAGCAGCTGAAAATAATATTAAGTACTGGGAATATTGAAACAGACATAACCGGGCATAATTTATTGATTGGTTACAAACCTTTAATTCTTGCAATTGATAAAGCTAAATTAGATTTCATTGATCTTGACAGGAACAAATTAATTACACTTAGTTTCCGGACGGAAGATGGGAAAAGCATTGCCACACTAAAATTGAAAATGATTAAAGAAATGAATTTGGATTCGGCTTCCTGTGTTATCTGTGAAGGAGTGAAGGGTTCTCATTCAATTACAAAATATTTTCACAGAATACTCAATAATCTTCATTATAAAGTTAGGGCTGACAGAAAGAAAAATATTTACCTTAAAGGAAACCTGTTCGACCAGGTTAAAATAGCATATTCAGTTCCCAGAAATATTTATTTAGCTTCAGTCGGTTACAATGGATTGTTTAATATATTCCCGACCGATCTAAGCGGACCAATAGGTGAAAATAATTTTATCATCTCGCTTCGGACTACTGGTAAAGTAAATCAACATATAGAAAAATCAGGTGAGTGCCTTGTAGGAATAATGGATCCGGCTTCCTTTATGGAAGTTTACAACAGCGGTAAAAATCATATGAAGGAACTTTCGGAACCAAATTCTTTTGGAATTATGTTAAGAGAACAAAGATCTGAAACTTTAAATCTTCCTATTCCTCTCGGTACTGTTAAGTATCTTGAATTGAAAAGAATTAATAATTTTGAGTTCGGAATTCATACAATTCATTTTTGGAAAGTGATAAACAAAATTATTTTAAGTGAAAACAAGTCTGTTCTCGCTCACGTCCATCGTGATATTGCTGAATGGAGGATCAGAAACGGAATTAAAACAAATTTTTTATTAAGAAAATCGTAACTGTTTAGTGAAAAAGTTTTTTGAAAATAAATTTTTCTTCAGTCTCATCGTCGCGATAATCTCACTTTATGTACTAATCTCTTTCGTCAAATTACCGGGAATGAATGGTTACGAACGTGCAATGTTTCCTGAAATGATTTATGGAACTGCATGGAAACCTTTTGTATACAGAACTCTCATACCTTCTTCTGTAAGAATAATAAGTGAAATTATTCCTGTCGAGGTTCACACTTCACTTACAAAACATGCTGGAAACAGCAGCTCTTTAAAACTCATTTTTGAAAAATTGAATTGGGAAAGCGAATATGTGACAGAATATCTTATTGCAATGATGCTTATGTATTTTTGCATGATTGGATTCGTATTTGTGTTTAGAAAATTATTTTTTGAGATATATGATTCACCTTTATGGTTTGCCAACCTGATTTCAATTCTTTTGTTGTTTGCTCTTCCAGCAATGTTCCAGTACTACAGTTACGTTTATGATTTTTCCACATTGTTTATTTTTACATCGGGATTGTTATTTCTGAAGCAAAGAAACTGGAGATATCTACTAATTCTTTTCTTCATAGCTTGTTTTAATAAAGAAACGATAATCCTGCTTACTCTTATTTTCGCGATTCATTTCTATAAAGACGAAAGGATCAGCAGGAAATTATATTTTCAAATTATTGCAGTTCAATTAATAATTTTTACCGCTGTGAAAATCCTGCTTTACATTCTTTTCATTTATAACCCGGGCAGCTTAGTTGAATTCCATCTGATCGACAGGAACTATCTTATCTTTAACGGGTATTCATTATCCACTTTTGTTGTTCTGCTGATCATATTTCTTACTCTCTTCAGCAAGTGGAATGAAAAACCAAAATTTCTAAAAGATGCAATGTGGATTGCCGTCCCATTAATCTTCTTAACCTTTCTACTTGGTTTCTTCGATGAGTTAAGAGATTACTACGAAGTCTTTCCAATAATTGTTCTTCTTGTTGCATTCAATATTGCTAAAATTGTTGGAGTAGATTTAGTGCAGCGCACAAACAACAAGCGGTAAAGATTTATCGGATTTTATTTTGAGTTGAACACTCATAGATTTTTTATAAATTGCAGATGAAATGTTATTCTTTTCCTTCAAAAAGGAATATGAATAATAATTTATTTCTTATAAGGAGTGCTTTTATGGCGATAATGATCACGGAAGAATGTATAAACTGCGGAGCTTGTGAACCCGAATGTCCGAACACAGCAATATATGAAGGTGGTGTCGGCTGGGAATTATCAGGCAAACTTTATGGCAATGGTGATACGGCTCCTTCAGGTGCTTCCGGATTTTATTCCTCTGACCTTTTTTACATCACTCCGGATAAATGTACCGAATGCAAAGGATTCCACGATGAACCTCAGTGTGCTGCTGTTTGTCCTGTTGACTGCTGCATTCCCGATCCAAAAAATGTTGAAACAGAAGAAGAGCTTCTTAAGAAAAAAGATTACCTCGATAGCATTGGAAGAATTGCAAGACCTTAAGCTGATTTTTTCTTAATTCTCTTACTGAAAAATTATTTTTTCCTCTCTCCAAACTTCTCTAATTTTGAAAAACAATTAAGCCTTTAATGAAAATGCAAATTGGTAAATACAAAATAAGCATCATCGAGTCAGGTTATTTTGGACTTGATGGCGGATCGATGTTCGGAATTATTCCAAAAGTTCTGTGGCAAAAAACGAATCCTCCTGATGCTTCCAACCGGATAAAGCTTGCAACACGTCATTTACTTCTTGAATCTGATAAGAAAAAAATTATTATCGATACAGGAATGGGGAATAAATGGGATGACAAATCAAAAAATATCTATGCGGTTGATGAAAAATTTTCTATGAACTCTTCTCTTGAAAAATACGGGCTGAAACCGGATGAAATCACTGATGTTATACTTACTCATTTACATTTTGATCATACAGGCGGATCAACTCTGCTTCAGGATGGAAAGCTTGTGCCTGCATTCCCGAATGCAAAATATTATGTGCAGAAACAGAATTATGATTGGGCGATTAATCCTTCTGACAGAGATAAAGGAAGTTACCTGAAAGAAAATTTTCTTCCATTGTATGAAGAAGGTGTTTTGGAATTTATAATCGGTGATGCTGAATTTGATGAAGAGATTGAATTTATAGTAATTAACGGACATACTTTTGGTCAGCAGCTCGTTAAAATTTCTGATGCAAGCAATACTTTTCTTTTTTGCGGTGATTTAGTTCCAACAGTTTCACATATTCCACTGTCATACATAATGGGTTATGATCTTCAGCCTCTTGTAACTTTACATGAGAAGAAGAAGTTTTTGAAATCAGCTGTTGATGAAAACTGGAAAATATTTTGTGAACACGATCCGGAAATTGCATTTACAACAATCAAAAAAATTGGTGAAGGATTTACAGTTGATAAAAAATTCAGATCATTTGAAGAAATTTGAAGAAGAAGGTTTTACTTATGTTTGCTCATTCGGAGATCTTAAAGAATATTCCGGTAAAAGATTTTTTGTTAATGATGTTGAGATAGCTGTTTTCAAAATTAATTCAGAAGTGTTTGCGTTGAGTAATATTTGTCCACACCAGCAAACTCATCTTATCTACGATGGTTTTATTGAGGGTGAATTTGTTGTTTGTCCGGCGCATGGCTGGATGTTCAATCTTAGAACCGGGAAAAAAGATTCAGGAAGCAACGGGCTTGAATCATATCCTGTACAAATATTTGAAGATAAAATATTTATTAAAGTGAGTCCTAAAAAAAACAATTGGTAACTAAAACTCTTTCGAATGAAGTTGTAATTCAAAAAGCCAAAGCTGTTGGCTTCGACCTGGTTGGTTTTGCAAAGGCTGAACCACTAAAAAAAGAATCAGCACAGCTTAATGGCTGGCTTGATAAAAAATACCAGGCTGGAATGGATTATATGGAAAGGAATTTTGAAAAGCGGAATGATGTAAAAAAAATTCTGCCCGAAGCTAAATCAGTTATTTCACTTGGTCTCAATTATTATACTCCAAACAACTATTCCGAAGATAATAATAAAGGAAAAATTTCACGTTATGCCTGGGGAAAAGATTATCATCTTGTAATCTGGAAAATGCTCGAAGAGCTTGAAGCTGATTTAAAAAAAATTGATCCGGAGTTTAATTCTATTTCGTATGTAGATACAGGTCCGGTGATGGACAAAGCCTGGGCTGTTCGTTCTGGGATTGGATGGCTTGGCAAACATACGAATGTAATTAATCGTGGTATCGGAAGCTGGTTTTTTATTGCCAATATAATCTGTAACTGTGAATTTGAATATTCAACTTCGATCCCTGATTTCTGTGGTACTTGTACGGCTTGCATTGATGCTTGTCCAACTGGTGCAATAATTCAGGAGTATGTTGTCGATGCGAATAAATGTATTTCATACCTTACAATTGAAAATAAAAAAGAAATCCCCAATGAGTTTAAAGGAAAGTTTGATAACTGGGTTTTCGGATGTGATATCTGCCAGGATGTTTGTCCGTGGAATCAAAAATTTCCGATTGAAAGTCTGGTAAAAGATTTTCATCCTCAAAATAAAGAAT
>JANWIS010000170.1 GCA_025449775.1 Ignavibacteriaceae bacterium | reverse complement strand
CCAACTTCATCTAAGAAAATAGTTCCTCCATTTGCTGCTTCAAAGTATCCGACTTTGTCTTCGATTGCACCAGTGAATGTACCCTTCTTATAACCAAATAGTTCGCTTTCAAATAAGCTTGGTGAGATGGAAGCAAGATTTACAGCAACAAACGGATTACCTCTTCTCGGAGAAAGATCATGTATTTTTCTTGCTATCATGTCTTTTCCTGTTCCTGTTTCACCTGAAATTAAAACGGTCTCGTTTGTAGGTGCAAAGATTTCTACAAGCTCAAATACTCTGTGCATCATTGGTGAATCAGTGATTATATCTGAGAAGATTCTTCTACTTGGCTTATGCTCCAATAATGATCTTCTTAAAGAATCTCGTTCCGATTCAAGAAGTTTTGTATCAAGTGCTCTCCTTATTGTTAAAAGCAATCTATCAGTATCGGGCGGTTTTGTAATGAATTCGTATGCACCAAGTTTTATCGCTTTCAGTGCAATCTGAACTTCGTGAACAGCTGTTATCACGACAACAGGAATATTTGGATATACAGCATAAATTTTTTCAAGCAATTCCAAACCGTTCATCTCCGGCATAAAAATATCCAGGAGTATGAGATCAATATCGGTTCTATCCAGGAGTGGAATAACATTTAAAGGGTTTGATTCTGTGATAATATTGGCGTAGCCTTCCTGGTTAAGGAAATCCTTCATCAATTCTAAATATGAAGGTTCATCATCAACTATTAAAATTGGATTTTTCTCCACTATACTTTTACCTGCAGTTTAATTCTTAATTCTGAGAGCGTCTATTTTTGATTTTTCTCTTGTCGTCAAAAATCGTGCAGACAATCCAGATGTGTCATGTCACAGTTAATTTCTTTGATTTTATGTATTTTAGAGTAGAAAAATTTTATTTTAGGTAAAAGTAGAGGACTAAAAATGACTTCAAATTTAGATATGATTAAATCTGTATATAATAATTACCGGGCAAAATTGACCGACATTCGGAAGGTGTTAAACAGACCGATGACGTATTCTGAGAAAGTTCTTTATGCACATTTATGGAATGATCCTACAAAAGAATTTCAAAGAGGTAACGATTATGTTGATTTATCTCCGGACAGAGTCGCAATGCAGGATGCAACAGCTCAGATGGCTTTGCTTCAGTTCATGTCTTCCGGAAAAAAAACAACAGCCGTGCCTTCAACTGTACATTGTGACCACTTAATACAAGCTCAAGTTGGTGCTAAAGATGATTTATTAAGAGCAAATGAAGAAAACCGAGAAGTGTTTGATTTTCTTGAAAGTATTTCACGTAAATATGGAATAGGTTTTTGGAAACCCGGTGCTGGAATTATTCACCAGGTCGTCTTAGAAAATTATGCATTCCCAGGTGGACTGATGATTGGAACTGATTCACATACTCCAAATGCTGGCGGACTTGGGATGATTGCCATTGGTGTTGGTGGTGCAGATGCAGTTGATGTTATGGCCGGGATGCCATGGGAATTAAAATGGCCTAAACTCATCGGGGTGAGATTGACAGGCAAAATGAATGGATGGACTTCTGCAAAAGATGTAATTCTCAATCTCGCTGGAATTCTTAGTGTTAAAGGTGGGACCGGAGCAATAGTTGAATATTTTGGTGAAGGGGCTTCATCTATTTCCTGCACCGGCAAAGGAACTATTTGCAATATGGGTGCAGAAATTGGTGCAACAACTTCCGTTTTTCCATTCGATGAAAAAATGTCTTCTTATCTTAGAATAACTAAACGAGCAGACGTTGCAGTTTTAGCTGAAGGGGTTGCTGAAGAACTTTGTGCAGACAAAGAAGTGTTTAATAATCCTGAAAAATATTACGACCAGGTAATAGAAATAAATTTAAGCAAACTTGAACCACATCTAAATGGACCATTCACACCTGATAAAGCCTGGCCAATTTCCCAAATGAAAGAAGCAGTGAAGAAAGAAAATTATCCAGATAAAATTTCTGTTGCACTTATCGGGAGCTGCACAAATTCAAGTTATGAAGATATTGACCGTTCTGCCAGTATTGCAAAGCAGGCGGTTGCGAAAGGACTAAAAACAAAATCACAGTTTACAATTACTCCAGGTTCAGAACAGGTGAGAGCTACAATCGAACGAGATGGTCAGCTTAAAGCTTTAACCGATATTGGAGGATTAATTCTTGCAAATGCTTGTGGTCCATGTATTGGAATGTGGAAACGAATGGATATTAAAACCGGCGAAAAAAATACAATTGTTACTTCATTTAATAGAAACTTCGCGAAAAGAAATGATGGTAATGCAGAAACACTTGCATTTGTTGCATCACCAGAAATTACAACTGCACTTGCTTTGGCAGGCAGTCTCTCATTCAATCCGTTAACAGATGAACTGATAAATGAAAAAGGAGAAAAAGTAAAATTAAATCCTCCCACAGGAGAGGAACTTCCGCCAAAAGGTTTTGATGAAGGAAACAGCGGATATATTCCACCTGCAAAAGATGCTTCATCAGTCGAAGTAAAAATTGATCCTAAAAGTGAAAGACTTCAGCTTCTTTCTCCTTTTGAAAAATGGAATGGAAAAGATCTTATAGATTTACCGGTTCTTTTGAAAGCAAAAGGAAAATGCACAACTGATCACATTTCAATGGCTGGACCATGGTTAAGATTTCGTGGACATCTTGATAACATTTCAAACAATATGTTTATTGGAGCTACGAATGCATTTAGCGGAGATACAGGAAAAGTTAAGAATAATTTTTCTGGTAATACGAAGTCAGTTCCTGAAGTGGCTCGCGACTATAAAGAAAAAGGAATTGGCTGGGTTGTTATCGGCGATGAAAATTATGGTGAAGGATCTTCACGTGAGCACGCAGCAATGGAACCAAGATTTCTTGGGGGACGAGCAATAATTGTAAAAAGCTTTGCGCGTATTCACGAAACCAATTTAAAGAAGCAGGGAATGCTTCCTTTAACATTTGCTGATCCAAAAGATTATGAAAAGATAATGGAAGATGATAAAATTGATTTATTTGTTACTCAACTTACACCGGACAAACAGTTGAAAATGATTGCTAAGCATTCAGATAGAAGCAAAAATGAAATTATGCTTAACCATACAATGAACGAGACGCAGATTGGCTGGTTCAAAGCTGGCAGTGCATTGAATTTAATTGCTAAGCAAAATTTAAACTAAAATTAAATTTTAATGTCAGTTAATTAAAATGGAGAATCCAATTGGATTCTCTTTTTTTTACAATCAATCCGGCAACTATCGGATCACCAGAATAACAACCAGATTCAGTAATTTATTATACCTTCAATAAATTTATTAAGGATTTGAAATGGATAAAACAGCGATTCAAACTTTTCTAAAAAGAATTGAACTCTTCAAAGATTTAAATGATGAGCAAATTCATGTTGTGATTGATAAAATTTCAATCGTAAATTTTCTTGCGAGTGAAATGGTATTTACTGAAAATAATGCACGAGAAAATCTTTCAATTATTTTTGAAGGAGAAGTTGAGCTTTTCAAATCTACACCTTACGGTGGAGAGAAACGATTATCAATTTTCGGGAAATATGATTTTCTCGGCGAAGGTGCGTTGATGGACGATTCCCCTCATTCAACTTCAGCAAGAGCCACAACCAATACTACTATTCTAAGGCTTTCAAGAGAAAAGTTTAAAGAACTGATGGTTGAACACAATGAAGTTGCGATGGATGTTCTTGCAAAAATTGCGAGAGTAATTTCAAGAAGAATGAGTTCGGCAAATACAAGATCTGTAAACCACGCAGCTCAATATCAATCAGGAAGAACAAGAACTGAGCACGACTTACTCGGAGAAAGGGAAGTACCTCACGAAGTATATTTTGGTATTCAAACACTACGTGCCATAGAAAATTTTAATATCAGTGGTGTTACACTAAACTTTTATCCGGTAATTATCCAGGCTTTTGCGATGGTTAAAATGGCGGCTGCAAAAACCAATAATGAACTCGGACTTCTCTCTAAATCTGTTACCAATGCTATCGTTCAAGCTTGTGGAGAGATTATTAATGGAAAGCTTCATAATCATTTTATTGTCGATATGATCCAGGGAGGTGCAGGCACTTCAACAAATATGAATGCGAATGAAGTAATTGCAAACCGTGCACTTGAAATTCTTGGTTTTGAAAAAGGAGAATATAAAAATTGCCATCCGAATAATGATGTTAATCTTTCACAATCAACAAACGATGCTTATCCAACATCGGTAAAGATTGCTCTAATACTAGCCAATGAAAAATTAATCGAAGTACTTAAAGAACTCATTCAATCCTTCCACAACAAAGCAGATGAATTTTCTCATATAATTAAGATGGGAAGAACGCAGCTTCAGGATGCAGTTCCGATGACAATGGGTCAGGAATTTGAAGCATACGCAGTTACACTTGGTGAAGAAGTCGAGAGACTTGAACAGAACGTAAAACTTTTTCTTGAAGTTAATATGGGTGCAACTGCTATCGGGACTGGAATTAATTCTCATCCTGATTACAGCAAAAAAGTTGTAGTACATCTTAGGGATATTACAAAGATGGAAATTGTTCTTGCTCAAAATTTGGTTGAAGCAACTCAGGACACAGGTGCATTTGTGATGTATTCTTCTGCTGTAAAGAGACTTGCAATCAAACTCTCAAAAATTTGTAATGATCTTCGTTTGCTTTCTTCCGGACCAAGAACAGGAATTAACGAAATCAATCTTCCACCAATGCAGCCGGGTTCTTCAATTATGCCGGGAAAAATAAATCCGGTAATTCCGGAAGTTGTAAACCAGATTGCTTTCAAAGTGATTGGAAATGATTTGACTGTTACTCTTGCTGCAGAAGCCGGACAGTTACAATTAAATGTTTTTGAGCCGGTAATTGTCGAAAGTCTTTTCGAATCAATTGAAATGCTGAAGAACGGAATGATGACTCTCAAACAAAAATGTATTGATGGAATAACTGCAAATGAAGACAGATGCAGAAGTTTAGTTGAAAACAGTATCGGATTGGTAACTGCACTTAATCCTGTGCTCGGTTATGAAAAATCAACACAGCTTGCTAAAGAGGCGCTTGAAACAAACAGAGGAGTTTATGAATTGGTACTTGAGAAAAAGCTTCTGTCAAAATCTGAGCTTGATGAAATACTAAAGCCCGAAAATATGATTAAGCCAAAGTAATTGATTAATCTTCAATTCCAATTGCATGCAACTTCTCCTAAATATTCGAAAGCATTTCTAAATCTAAATTTGAAGTGAGTCCAAAAATCCAGTATAGATTAAGGATTAACATATTGCTATTTTCTGGAGCTAAATTTTATCATTAATCAACTCAACTGAATGACGTTTCTTAATCCAGCAATTTTATTCGGACTTCTGGCTGCTTCAATTCCAATCATAATTCACTTACTGAATTTAAGAAAGCTAAAAAAAATCGATTTCAGCTCTCTTCAATTCCTTAAAGAACTTCAGAAAAATAAAATCAGGAAAATAAAAATAAAGCAATGGCTGCTGCTTGCGCTGCGTGTTTTGATCATACTTGCCATTGTAACAGCTTTCGCAAGACCAACTATGGTCGGTGTTTCAATTGGGGGAACAACTTCCGCAGCTAAAACTACGGCGGTTTTTATTCTTGATGATACTTTCAGCATGTCAGTTGTTGATCATGACGGTTCCTATTTTAACCAGGCAAAAGAAGCAATAAAAAATATCCTTACCCAATTTGAAGAAGGAGATGAGTTTGCATTAGTTCTCGTTTCACATCAACCAAATGAAATTGAAAT
>JANWIS010000169.1 GCA_025449775.1 Ignavibacteriaceae bacterium | reverse complement strand
CGATTGGAATGTCAGTGGATGCAAACGTGCTAATCTATGAAAGGATCAGGGAAGAAATTGCAACAGGAAAAACAATTAAAGCATCTATAGACAGCGGATTCAAGCGAGCAAATTCAGCTATTATAGATTCTAACCTGACGACATTCATCACCGGATTAATTCTTTTCCAATTTGGAACCGGACCCGTTAAAGGTTTTGCTGTTACATTGATGATTGGAATCGTTGCAAGTTTGTTCAGCGCTTTAGTGGTTGCAAGATTAATATTTGATATGATGACCTCAAAAAATCTATCTGTTGATATTGGATAATTAAAAAAGGAATAAGGAGTTTTTATTTAAACATGAGAGTATTTCAGAACTTTAACTACGATTTTCTTAGCAGAAGAAAATTTGCATATGTAATCTCTGCAATTCTTTTTCTTATAGGTTTGATAAGTGTTCTGTTAAGAGGATTTCATTTTGGTGTAGACTTCAGCGGTGGAAGCGAAATTGTTCTTCAGTTTGAAAAGCCAATTGATATTTCAAATATCAGAAGTTATATGGCCGATATTGGATTAGGCTCTGTTGAAGTAAAAACTTTCGGAGATGCAACCGGAGCTTTGATCAGAACTGATCTCCAGACAATTCCACCGGAAATTTATCCAAGAGTTATTGCCGGATTAGAAACAGAAATTGAAAAAGTATTGCCGGGCGTTCCGAGAAAGATTGTTGATTCAACATATAATTCTGTTACTTTTTCATTTGCAAATCCTGATACAGCAAATCAAATTTTTGATGCACTTTTAGAAGCAGGATTTCAACCAAGCAATGTTTCGGAAAATCAGGCAAACACACAAATACTTATCAGCATCGGAATAGCTGATTGGATAAAAGAAAATTTACGTGCAAAAATTTCTGATAATCATTTTGTGATTCTTAAGGAAGACAGAGTCGGACCAAAAATTGGTGAGGAACTAAAACGTGATGCCGTTCTTGCATTATTCTTTTCACTTATTGCAATACTTATTTACATTGGATTCAGGTTCAAGCTGATCTTTGCACTCGGTGCAGTTGCAGCACTTTTTTATAATGTACTGGTTACACTTGGTTTATTCGCTGCACTTTACGGTTTGATACCCGGATTAAATCTTGAGATCGATCTTAATATTGTTGCTGCATTCCTTACATTGATTGGTTATTCAATCAACGATACAATAGTTGTATTCGACAGGATAAGAGAGAATTTAAAAATTCATAAAACAAGACCGCTGTTCGATATTATAAACTCAAGTCTGAGCCAGACAATGAGCAGAACAATTTTAACCGGCGGATCTGTTCTTTTAACATTGGTAGTATTATTAATTTTTGGGGGAGAAGTCCTGAGAGCTTTTGCTTTCACTCTGTTTGCAGGAATTCTTATCGGAACTTATTCTTCTATATTTGTAGCAAGCTCATTGGTTTATGAGTATGCTGAAAAATACAAGAAGAAGGTTGAATTCTAATCAGGGTGTCGGGCAAGATATCTTTCTTTCAGAATTTTTGCAGTGATTGTAGAAATGTCATTTCTCACTCCAGCCTTATTTCAAGCCTTGAATTAATATTTCTTAATAATACTTTTATTTGGAATTTATGCAAATAGTGCTATTTTAAAACAGAACTTTAATTAACAATATTCAATTATAAATAAAGGATGCTAGCTAGTGAGTACTAAATTATATGTGGGAAATCTTCCCTGGACACTTAACGACAACGATTTAAAAGACACATTCAAATCACACGGCAACGTAGTTTCTGCTAAAATTGTAATGGATAGAGAAAGCGGACGTTCCAGAGGATTCGGATTTGTGGAAATGGAAAATGATAGCGAAGCGAACAGTGCTATCAAAGCTCTTAACGGAATTGAGTTTAAAGGAAGAAAATTAGTTGTGTCTGCAGCCCGGGCCAATTAGCTCGCCGGATTTAAATACACTTCAACTTTTCAGATCGTGATTTCAGATTAAAGCTGGATTTAAAAAATCCCTGCAATAAATTACTGCGAACTGACCAGAACTTCTTTGACGGGTTTTTCAATTTTGTATCCTTCACGGATCCATTTATTAATTCCACCGTTCAGGTTCTGAACATTTTTAAAACCGTTCTTCAAAAGAAAACTTGCTGCAATTGCTGACCTGTCACCGCTTCCACAATAAACAATTACTTTTTTGTCTTTAGGAATTGTGTCGAGATTATTTTCAAGATAACCAGTGTGAATATTAATTGCTCCGGGAATTTTGCCAAGTTCAAATTCAGTATAACTTCGGACATCAATCAATACGTTATTTGAATTTTGAATATCAAGATCACTTGCTTCCAAAAGATTAACAGCTCCAATTGAAATTCCAGATTCTTCCAAGCTGTCAACATCATTATAGTAACCGATTAAATTATCCATCCCGATACGGATTAGCGCTTTATTTAATGCATCGATCTTTTCATCCGAAGCAATAAGAACTAACGGGACTGAATAATCAAGTATCCATCCTGCCCAATTGCTGAATGCATTGTTACCTGAAATATTTAGACTTCCGCTTATATGCTTTAAAGCAAAACTTGATTTATCGCGAGCATCAACTACCTGATATTTTTTTGTAATCGCTTCTTTAATCTGATTAATATTTAATCTTGAAGGAAGTTTTACATTGCCTAATATTTTCGGACCAACTTTATTCAGCTTCTTCATCATTGAAAAATATTTTGGAGGTTCAGGCTGACCGTCGAGCAATGATTGAACAAAAGTTTCCTCATCATTAATCTTCAAAATCCAGTTGGATAATTTTTCGTAACCTATTGTCGAACTTGGAACAGCACCGAGAGATTTTCCGCATGCAGAACCGGCTCCGTGTCCGGGCCAAACCTGTAAATGATCGGGCAATGATTTAAACTTTTTAAGCGAGCCGAACAATTGTTTTGCACTATCAATCATCGAGCCTTCAATTCCGGCAGCCTTCTCGAGTAAATCCGGTCTTCCAACATCACCGACAAAAACAAAATCACCTGTGAATATCATAACCGGCTCAGGACTTGCAGGAGTATCGGTAAGTATAAATGAAATATGTTCAGGAGTGTGACCGGGTGTATGAACTACTTTCAATTTAATATTTCCAACTGTAATTATATCACCATCTTTTAATCCAATATGCTCAAACTGATATTTCCATTCACTTCCGCCTTCATCCGATAAAAAAACTTTTGCGTTCGTCGCATTAGCTAATTCCAATGAGCCGCTTAAATAATCTGCGTGGATATGTGTTTCAGTGATGTGTGTTATCCTGAGGCGTTCTCTTTTTGCTAATTCAAGATAAGCATCAATATCTCTTTTAGGATCGATGACAATCGCTTCCCCTGTTGCCTGGCAGCCGATTAAATAACTTGCCTGTGCTAATCCTCTTTCATAAATGCGTTCGAAAAACATTTAAACTTCCTGTTCCTTGTTACGAAGATTCTTTTTCACCTTTCCACCCGATAATACCTGTCTTTAGATTATAAACTTTCTCAAATCCGTTTTGAAGCATATAATTTCCTGCGTGGAAACTGCGGTTACCGCTTCTGCAATAAACGAAGTAACTTTTTTTCTTGTCCAGCTTATCTATTTCCTCTGTAAAAGCCGGGTTGTTTATATCAATCAATATTGAGCCGGGAATGCGCGCCATTTTATTTTCCATTGGAGTACGAACATCTAACAGAACTGCATTCTCATCCTCTTCAATTCTCTTCTGAAAAGTTTCGGCGTCAAGGTTTTCTATAGTGCTCATAGTTGTTTCTTTGAATTTTGATTTTGAATTTAATAGGCGATGTTAAATTACAAAAGTGCAGATGAAAAGAATAGTGAAAATGTTATGTGGGAATTGTAATGTTAATAACTCAACCGATGTGAAAAACCTTCTCAACGATATTGTCTTTTTTGTGCTTCTATCAGGGACTTGCAGAGACTATTCGGGATGTTGATTATTATGATTTATAATCTGGCAAATTCTATTAAAGATTTGTAATCATTTTTATCTGCTGCTCTTAATGCTTCTAAATATTTTGTTCTTACCTCACCTTGCCTGGTAAGACTAATACTGCCCCAGGTAAAATATGACTTACCAAAACCATTTGTAACCAGAACATCTGCAAGCAGCCGGGAATGTCTTCCATTGCCATTTGCAAAAGGATGAATAAGTACTATCCTGTGACTTAATCTCACAGCAATTTCATCTTCCGGGAAAACTTTCTTTTCAAGCCAATAGTTACAATCATCAAGTAGTTTTTTTAACTCGATACCTATCATATGCTTATCAACGCCAATATTCTTTTCCGTTTTTCTGAATTCACCTGCCCATTTCCAAACATCGTTGAACATTCTTTTGTGCAGATCTTTTACAAATTCGTCCGAAAGAATTTTACTAATGCTTAACTTTTTTGTTAAAAGCCATTCATTAGCCTTTTCAACTCCAAGCTGTTCAAACTCATCTAATTCGCCACGGGTAGTTATTGTAGGAATAAGCAATCCATCCTTTTCATCTTCATCAAGCGGAGTTTGCCCCTCAGCATAGTCGAGATCTAATCCCATAAATATTTTGGTAATTCGTTTTTAATTTTTTCTGCCCTGTCTTTAATCGCTTTTTTAATTCTCTCTTCAGAATTTTCCTGGTCTTCAAGTTTCATTGTATGTGAGGTTCTCATAACAATATCTTTGGCAACCTGATTTGCACGTTTATCAATTAATTGTTCCAGCGAACCATCTTTAGGAATGAATGCATAAACAAAATTCATTTCAAGAGCCTCAGCTGCATCTTTTAATTTTTGGATTGATATAGTTCCGTCTATTTCACGCTTCTCCAATTGGTTAATATTTTGTGATGTTACTTTTAATTTTTTACCCAACTGCCTGAGCGACATATTGAGAGTTTGTCTTAAAGTATTTATCCAACCATTTGAAGGAACAGCCATAGCTTTAGAAACACTATTAAGCAGTTTGAATCTTTTATCAAGCTGATCTATTATCAGGTTTTGCTTCTCAGTTTTCATATTTTCACCATTTTTGAGACTAAAATAAAGCTATAACTTGATATATCAAAGTATTTTCTCAATCTATAAGTTGATATAAATTATGTATATTTCAATCTATGACTTGATAAAAACTAACAAATATGCTGAACGGTTCAGCATAACACCAACCAAACTTTCTGCTTCTTTTTTATTTCTATCGGTATTGTCTTTTTTGTGCTTCTATCAATGAGTTGCGAAGATTGTCCGGAATGTTGATGATGATGATCTCTATGTTGAAATTTTCTTTGAGCTTTGAATACCACGATTCGCCGCCGGCAAAACTGCTTCTGACAGATTTGTTCCCAAATTGGGAATTATTTATATTTACCTGTGAGAGTTATAGCAAAGAAAAGATTAATAGAATTTTGGGGAAAAAATAAAAAATCAAAGCAGCCTTTGGCAGCCTGGTATTATGAAGCAAAAAAGGCCCATTGGAAGAATCCAGCAGAAATAAAGCAAAATTATAAATCTGCAAGTATATTAAAAGATAACAGAGTAGTTTTTAATATTAGTGGAAATTCATTTAGACTCATTGTAAAAATTAACTATAAATTTGGCATCATATACATAAGATTTATTGGCACACATTCTGAATATGATAATATAAATGCAGAGGAAATATAAAATGAAAATAAAACCAATAAAAAAAGAAACAGATTATCAGGTTGCACTAAATGAAGTGGAAAAAATATTTGATGCAAAACCTGATACAGAAGACGGTGATAGATTAGATATTTTAGTTACGCTTATTGAAGCTTACGAGGCAAAAAAATTTAAGATAGCGCCGCCTGACCCAATCGAGGCAATAAAATTCAGGATGGAACAATTAGGATTAAAGCCATCTGATCTTGCAGAAGTGTTGGGAGGAAGTAATAGAGTATCTGAGATTTTGAATAGAAAAAGAAATCTTACAGTTAAGATGATGAAAGCATTAAGAAGTGAATATGATGTACCAGCAGAATCTTTACTTGCCTAAAAAATGTAAATTAATTGAAATAATTATAAATAAAACAACTATCCTTTCATTTTTATCCGTCTTCACCAAAGGTTTTGCCGGCCAAGTATTCTTTTTCTGATATTATTTTTCCATCAAACATTTTACATTTTATCTATACTGTCTTTTTTGTGCTTGAAGATGAACTAAAATTTTTTCAAACACTCACCGGTAAAATTTCTAAATGAACCCCGGCTTCTTCCCGATTCATAACTTTTGTTTTGGTAACATTCATACTGATGACGCAGGAATCTTTTCCTTGTGTTTCTGAAAAGATTGTTTCGTTGAGTGCATCCTGGAATCTTTTAAGAAGGTTATCTAAATCTGGACCATACGGAAAGTCAGTGGGATATTTATCTGAAGGCAGAAGGAATGTAACTTTCATTATGCAGGCTTCTTTTACTTTTGGAAGATGAACAGTTTGCTGCTTAACTGCTTGACTCCATCTTTCAGGTGCCTCAGTATCTCCACGGTGTTTGTCTTTACCATAAGGAATGCCAGATATTTTTACAGTTATGTATTGCATAGTTACTCCTAATTGAAAACCAACTCCCCTTTAAACGCTTTTTGCATTAAGCTCTGAAAAAGATTTTCCAGCTCCTGCTCTGATTGTTTTTGTTTCTCTTTTAATGCTTCAGTTTTGTTTACTATCTCTGCAAATTGTTGTTGGAGAGATAGAGAAGGAGCGGGAATTTTCATTGTAGCTATTAAATCTTTACTCAGATTAATAAAAGTGCTACCCTGGCCAAGTTTTTGGAATTGAGAGTATTTAAATTTTAAAAAATGAAAAATGAATTCAATTTTTGATTTATTGTTTGATCTAATAGTTGCAAGCCCCCGACCAATACAATATTCCTTATCTGACCAGTTCATTCTACCTGCTGTAGCTCCTCTTACACAAAACAATATATCACCTTGTTTGCTAAATTTCGTTGGCTGAGTTGTCCATTGAACTTCTTTAGGAAAAATTTCTCCGAACTCAGCAGGTCCATTTAGTAATGGTGTGCCTTCACCTCTAACATTGTAGGAAAAACCATCTGGAGATTGACCCATAATTATTTCAGATATTTCTCCAAAATTTTTTACTTCCCAGCCTTTCGGATTCTTAACCGGATCGCCAAACATTTCTATAAATACTGATTGCAGAAATTCATCTGTAAGCTTGTTTGCTTCTTTGCGTTTTTGTTTTGATTCGTCTGCTTTTTCTAATATCTCTGCAATTTGTTTTTGGGTTGGGAGTGGTGGAAGTGGGATTTTTATTCTTGAGAGTCCTTCAGTATTTATATTTTGCTGAACGCCACCTTTTGTATTTGATATGATTTGATTCCAATATAATCTTGTCTGAGAAAAACCTCCGAAGTAGGGCGGATATAAGATTTCTTTGTTAAATCTTAATCTGATTAAGTAAGAAGCAAAGACGACTTCTTCAATTCCAGAAAATATATGTGCTTTCCCAACCGATCCACTTCTTGCAATAACACAATCACCTTTCAACAGAAAATAATTTTTAGCTTCACTTTT
>JANWIS010000168.1 GCA_025449775.1 Ignavibacteriaceae bacterium | reverse complement strand
AATCAGGCAAATCACGATTAAGTGTTACAACTTTAACCTGCAGGTTAGCCGGAATTCGTCTCAACCGGGTTACTGATATTCGGAAAGGTAAAGCGTTGACCGCTGAAATAACAAATGAAAGATGGAATCAGCGGTTAGGTTACAATCTTCCCGTAATCAAACCAGAGTCAGCAGCACGAAGTTTATTGCGGATTGCAAAGAAATATAAATTCACACTCTTTGAATACTACCTGAGCGATCATATTGGACACTTGAGACTTGCAAATGAATTTATAAAACTTTTTATGGAACTGGATGATTTTCTTTATACTTTATTAAAGGAAATTGATAATAAAAAAATGACTTTGATTATTTGTTCGGATCATGGAAACCTTGAAGATCTATCAGTTAAAACTCATACAAGGAATCCCGCGTTGACAATCACAAGCGGATTAGCAGGGGAAAAAATTGCAAATAATGTAAAAGATATTACAGAAATAAAACCTGCAATAATTAAATTCTGTAAATGAAAGATCACCCGATTATAAAAATTGCTCTGATTTTTGTTGCCGGAATTGCATCGGCAAAAATCATTGAAATGAATATTTATTTCGTCGGTGTAATATTTTCAATTTGTATTGTGCAATTTTTTGTTTTTAAAAAATTCCAGTTGAAACCGATTTATCTAACAAGTTTTTTGGCCGCAGCATTATTTTTTTTAATCGGTAATTTACTCGCATCATACAACCCGCGAACAATCAACCAGGATTTTAAGAAAATAAATAAATCTGCAAACACAACTGTATCTGGTAAAATCAATAAGATTGATTTGATAAGGAAGGAAGAATTAATATTATATCTAACTTCTGATTCGATTTATTCAAAGGACTTTTTTGTAAAAGATGAAATAGTAATTCTTTGCAAGCTGAGTATGAATGAATCAACTTTAAGGGAATTTTACGACAAATTGAAACCGGGAAATACATTACAAGTAACCGGATTTTATTATAAGGGAAGAGACAAAAGGAACCCCGGTGAGTTCGATTATAATGCTTATTTATCTTCAAAAGGTATTGCAGGGATTTTGAAAATTACAGATCCGACATCACTGAAAATTATTTCTGGTGAATCAGATTTATTCAAAAATACTCTTCATCAATTACGAAAGGGAATTGATTATCAGCTGAAAAAATATCACAACCAGGAAACATTTTCTTTGTTGCGAGGATTGCTTCTTGCAGATCGTGGAGAAATAAATTATGAAACTAAAACACATTTTATAAATGCAGGGGTTGTACACGTACTTGCAGTATCAGGTTTAAATGTTGGATTTATTGTCCTTATCTTTCTTCTGAGTCTCGGTCGATTAAATCTGTTTGTTCGTTCAGGAATTACGATAGCCGGATTATTATTTTATATGATTCTTACCGGCTCGCCTGCATCTGTTTTCAGAGCTACGATAATGGCTGTCGCAATAATAATTGCATTCATGACGAACAGAAGTAATCACCTTATTAATTCTATAGCACTTGCTGCATTGGTTGTACTTATCTTTGATCCGAATGAACTTTATGATGCAGGATTTCAGCTTTCATTTTCAGCTGTTATTTCTATGGCATTGTTTTATCCGCCAATGGAAGCGCTCATTAAAAAATATTCACCCGAGAATAAATTTTTCAGGTATTTATTTCTTACAATCGGTTTGTCTTTAAGTGCACAAATTGGAACTCTTCCATTTACATTTTTTTACTTCAGCAAATTTTCGACAGTTTCTCCATTAACAAATTTGATTGTCATTCCAGCAATCGGATTAATTACCGGTATCGGAATAATCACTTTGATTGTTTCGACATTAATACCTTTCATTGCAATTTATATGGCTGAAACAAATAATCTTATCACAAGTTTAATTTTCTATTTAATTAACTTTTCCGGGAGTCTTGAATATTCTTATATCGCTGTAAATGATTATTCGTTTTTTGATTTTACAATTTTCTATTTGTTTTTGGTTGTACTCATTTTATTATTCAGAAAATTTCAGAACAGTGTTTCGAAAATAATTTTATCGTGTTTTATTGTAATCAATATATTTTTATTCTCATCACTTGATGATAAGGAATTGCTCCCAGACAAATTTTTAAGCATTATTATGATTGATGTTGGGCAAGGAGATTCATTCCTGATTAAATTTCCCAATGGTAAAACTGCTCTTGTGGATGCCGGAAACGCAACGAGTACTTTCGATAATGGCGAAAGAGTAATCTTACCACTTCTTAACTACCTTGGCATTAAAAAAATAGATTATGGAATTGTCTCGCATATTGATTCTGATCATTACGGGGGATTTGTTGCCCTGGTATTATCAGGAATGATTGAAGAGATTTATAAGACTGAACTTGATACTTCACTTAGTAAAGATTGCAAGTTTGAAAATTTTTTACATGCACAAGGAGTGAAATTAAAATATATTAAACATGAGAAAATTGAAATCGGAAATGCTGTTCTTTATTTTTTACATGATGAATCTATAAAAAATTCTGCCGGTGAATCAACCAACGACCGCAGCGAATTGTTTAAGCTTGTTTATAGAGAAACAAGTTTTCTTTTTACAGGTGATATGGGAAAAAAAATTGAAAACCTTTTTTCTGACAGATTTCAAAGTTTACTTGATTCAGATGTATTAAAAGTAGCACATCATGGAAGTAAAACCAGTACGTCCGAATTTCTTCTTGAAAATGTTTCACCTGAATACAGCTTGATTAGTGCCGGGTTTAAAAATAAATTTGGACATCCTGCAGATGAAGTTTTGTACAGATTAAACGAGTCAGGCACAGAAATTTTCAGAACTGATCTGCAGAGCGCTGTGATACTGGTATCTGATGGTAAAACTATTACATTTAATAAATGGAAAAACAATCACCAATAATTTTTTATAAATCCAGAGGAAATAATGAGCGTTGCTGAAATCAAAGTTGGGATAATAATGGGAAGTGATTCCGATCTTCCTGTAATGGAAGATGCCGGAAAGATTTTAAAAGAATTTGGAATTGGGTATGAATTTAAAATACTCTCTGCTCATCGAACGCCTGATCAACATGCAGAATATTCAAAATCAGCTTCGAGCAGAGGATTAAAAGTTATCATTGCAGCAGCTGGAGGTGCAGCTCATTTACCCGGAGTTACAGCAGCACATACAACTATTCCCATTATAGGTGTTCCAATAAAAGGTAAATCACTGGAAGGGATGGATTCGTTGTTGTCAATCGTTCAAATGCCAGCAGGAGTCCCTGTTGCAACAGTTGCCATCAATGGTGCTAAGAATGCAGGACTGTTGGCTGTTAGTATCCTTGCTTTATCCGATGAGAATATTAATACCAAATTGAAAAACTATAAGAAAAAGATGGAGACAGATTCAATTTCGAAGAACGATGGTATCAATTATTAGGGAATTTATATTAGATGTCAAATTTTGAGTCACGATAATAATTGCGACTCTGAAATATTTTAAAATCATAATTACCTTACTTGCATTAAAAGCTAAAAATGCTTAATGTTCGGCACAAAAATTTTTGGGCGTTATATAATTGGCGTTTTTCACTTCAATCAAACCTAACTTTGAATCACATTTAATGATGTATTCTTGGTACAACTACTAATCAACATATCACTTAACAAACACAGGAGGTCCTTTCTATGAGAAAGACTTTTCAATTACTTTTTGTTCTCTTTCTTGTTTTTGCGTGGTGCACAACATTTGCGCAAGACATGCAAACTTCTAATGGTCCAATTCCTAAGATGAAATTGGATAGAGCTCATGAAATAGTTAATCCAAGCCAGAACCGTTCTACACTGGCTTTCGGACATTCTTCAATTCAATTATCAACTCTTTCGATGCCAATACCTGCTGGAACTCCATTTACACTTTTATCACCTTGGACACCACCGGTATTTGCTTCTTCAATGGTAAAAACTCCTGGTGGTCAGTATTATATTACAGAAGTTGGTCCACCTGCACAATTATTTCAACTGGATCCTGGGACAGGAGCTGTTACATTAGTTGGTAATATTACAGGAATGGGTGCTGATCAGCCAAACGGAATTAAGTACAATCCTGCGAATAGTACTTACTATATAGTTTCAAGTGCAAATTTATATTCATTCAACCTTGGTTCACTAACGGCAACACTAATTGGTCCTTTTAATACTGGTGGATTGATGATCGATCTTTGCTTTACAACAGCAGGTGTTTGCTATGCATATGATCTTGGTGTTGATAATGCATATACCGTTAACATATCAACAGGTGCTGTTACATTATTAGGTCCATTGGGTTATGATGCTAACTTTGGACAAGGAATGAGCTATGATAATGAAACAAGTACGATATATCTTAGTGCTTTTAACAATGCTACATTCACAGGTCAATTAAGAACTATGGATCCCGGAACAGGTATGACAACATTGATCACCGATTGGGGATTTGATCAGGTTGCACCATTCCATTGCGATACACAGTTCGGTCCTCCATGTCCGATCGGTGGTCCTTCAAATCCAAATCCACCAAACGGAACAACCGGATTAGGACTTGGAAGTATTAATTTAGGTTGGACAAATGGTGTTGGAACTGTTAATGTTGAAGTATGGTTTGGTCCACAAGGCAGTGTTACAAAAATTTACGATGGTCCGGCAGTAACTTCTTATCCAACAGGAGCACTTCAGTATTTTACAACTTATTACTGGTGGATAGTATGTAAAGACGCAACTTGCGGAACACAAGGTCCAAGCTGGAATTTCCAAACAATGCAAGATCCGAATATTATCATATATGAACCATTTAATGATCTAAGCTGCTGGACACCAATTGGTCCATTAGGTCTTACAAACTGGTCAACTTCTAATACAACAAATGCCGGTGGAACAGCACCTGAATTAATGTTAAGCTGGACTCCATCATTCGTTGGTGAAACTAAATTACTCTCTTGTGTTTATAACACTTCAAATCCAGGTGTTCAACATAGTTTATCATTATTGCATATGTGCGATTGGTATGCTGATCCAGCTCCATCAATGGGACTCGGAATAACATACGATGGCGGTGCAACATTTACAACTATCTGGACATTCACTCCGGTTGGTGGAAATGTTGGTCCTGAAGTAGTTAATGCAAACTATACACCAACTGCAAGTAGTTTTCAATTTGTTTTGTTCATGAATGGCGATTCATTCAACATCGATTTCTGGTATGTTGATAACATTGTTGGACCTGCAATTCCTGTTGAATTAAAATCATTCACAGCAAAAGCAACCGATGGTGTAGTTGAATTATCATGGATAACAGCTACCGAAACTAACAACAGTGGTTTCGAAGTTGAGAGAAATAACGGTAGTGAATTTGAAACCATCGCTTTCGTTGAAGGTCATGGAACAACTACTGAATTACAAGCATATTCTTATACTGATAGAAATGTGAACACAGGTTCTTACAGTTACAGACTGAAACAGATTGATTTCGACGGAACATTTGAATATTCAGATGTAGTTGAAATTGATGTTCCTGCTCCATCAGTATTTTCATTAGAACAAAACTATCCAAATCCATTCAATCCAAGCACAATGATTGGATTCAACCTCGCTGTTGATTCAAAAGTCAGCTTGAAAGTATTTGATGTTCTGGGTCAGGAAGTTGCTTCTATCTTAAATTCAAATCTTGTTGCTGGTTCGCACCAGGTTGATTTTGACGCTTCTTCTTTAAATACAGGTGTTTACTTGTACAGATTAGAAGCTACCGGAATTGACGGAACAAACTTTGTAGATGTAAAGAAGATGATATTGACCAAGTAAATTTGGTTTAATTTCGCTTTCAACAAGCCGGCTTTGAAATATGAGCCGGCTTTTTTATGTACTTAGATATCAAGTGAATTTTATATTCATTGTTAGTTCTTTTATTAATTGATAATTTAATCACGGGTTATTATTTACAAACCGGAAATAAAATGAAATTTATAGCTGTATTTATTATGTTATTTTTGCTGGTGAGTTGCGGCTCTAAAAAATCAGACAAAGAACTATTTGATGATGCACAGAGAAATCTTAAAGAAGATAAAATTCCGGAAGCTGTTATCGCTTATGAGGAACTTATCAGCAATTATTCTGAGAGTAATTTAGCTCCTGAAGCACTTTCACAACTTGCATCTGTTTATCAGAATAAAAGAATTAAAAGCTTATCCGAAAAAGAAAATCTTGAAAAAGCAGTTATGTTGTTCAAGAAAATTCACACTGACTATCCTCAGAGTAGTTATGCACCAACAGGTTTGTTTATGGCTGGATTTATCAGTGCAAATGAATTGAAAAATTTTGATCAGGCAACTGAAATTTATAATCAATTCCTGAAAGAATATCCCGATCACGACCTTATAGTATCTGCAAAAGCTGAACTGGAAAATATGGGTCTTACTCCGGAAGAAATCCTCAAAAAAAACTTGGCAAAAGAGAATTAATGAATGAGCATATTAGGGATTACAAAAATCTTTTAAACCCAGCATTCATCTCCAAACTTAACTCACTCGAATTAAAAGCACGATTAGTAGTTGAAGGATTTATGGTCGGACTTCACAAAAGCCCGTACCATGGATTCAGTGTTGAATTTTCGGAACATCGATCATATATGCAGGGAGATAATCTGAAAGATGTTGACTGGAAAGTATTCGGCAGAACAGAAAAATATTTTATAAAGCAGTATGAAGAGGAAACTAACTTAAGAAGTTATATTTTTCTGGATACAAGCAATTCAATGAGCTACCAATCAGGTAAATATATTTCCAAGCTTGAATATTCATTAACATTGGCAGCTGCTTTGAGCTATCTGATGATCCATCAGCAGGATGCAGTTGGACTTACAATTTATGCTGAAAAAATAAATAAATTCATTCCTCCAAAATCTTCGCGAGCATACTTACAGGAAATACTTAAAAGTTTATCTTCCGCCCAGGCTTCTGAAAAAACAAACACAGCAGGATCCTTAAATGAAGCTGCAGAAAAAATTAAACGTAAAGGTCTTGTTATTATTATCTCCGATTTATTCGATGAAATAGAATCCGTGTTAAAAGCGTTGAAGCATTTTAGTTATAAAAAGAATGAAGTGATCGTATTTCAGGTACTTGATCCGGTGGAAAAAACTTTTTCGTTTGGTAAAGATGCAATCTTTAAAGATTTAGAAACTGGAGATGAACTGACCACACAGCCTTACCAGATTCAAAAAGCATACAGGGAAGCAATGCAGGTTTTTACTAACAGGATAAAATCAGAGTGTCTGAATTCAAATATTGATTACAATTTAATCGAGACTTCGGATCCTTATGATAAAGCACTTCTACGGTATATTCAGAAAAGAGAAAAGCTGTATTGAAAGAGCAGCTGCTTCAGTACACGCAGATTTATTGCAGTTTATTTATCAGCGACAAATAACTTTCCGAAAATTTTTCCGCCTCAGTTTTTGATTCAGCTTCTGTAATAATTCTTACAATCGGCTCTGTGTTCGACCGTCTGAAATGTACCCAATGATCATCAAAATCAATTTTCAATCCATCCTCTGTATTTACTTTTTCATTCTTGAATTCTTTGAGCAATTTATTCTGGATTAAAGCCGGATCAGATTTGATTTCAATTTTCTTTTTAGAAATAAAATATTTGGGCAGTTCATCTTTCAATTTGGAAATTGATCCTCCAAACTCAGATAAATGCTGAAGTGTAATTGCAATCCCACACAAAGCATCTCTTCCATAATGAAGTTGGGGATAAATAACACCTCCGCTTCCTTCACCGCCAATAACTGCATTTACTTCTTTCATTTTTTTAACAACGTTTGCTTCACCTACTGGAGACCTGAATACTTTTGCTCCAAACTTTTCTGCAACATCATCAACAGCTCTTGTTGTTGACAGATTAACAACAACATTCCCAACTTTTTTTGAAAGAATAAATTTAACTGCCTGTGTAATTGTGTTTTCTTCACTAAATGGTTCGCCTTTATCTGTAATCAAAATAAGCCGATCGACATCCGGATCAGTTACAATTCCTAAATCTGATTTGTTTTTTAAAACTTCATTTAATGTGTTTGTAATATTTTCGGGAAGCGGTTCGGGGTTTGGGACGAGTTCGCCTGATTTCTCGCAGTTAATTTCAGTTACTTCGCAGCCGAATTTTCTTAAAAATTCCGGAACACAAAAAGCACCGGCTCCATTAACACAATCAACAACAACCTTAAACTTTCGTTTTTTAACTGCGTTGATATCTAAAAATCCGAGTCTAAATATTTCATCAATGTGGTTTTTTAATCCATCTGGATATTCAATAATTTTTCCTAACTCATTCCACTTCTTAAATGATTTTTGATTTTCCTCAAATATCTTCATCAACTTGTTGTATTCTTCGGGTGATAAGAATTGTCCGGTTTGATTCAACAATTTCAATGCATTCCATTGATTGGGATTATGGCTTGCTGAAATGGAAATTCCACCAGAAGCATTTAATTTGCTTACATTGAATTGTACGGTTGGTGTTGGACAAATCCCGATATCAACTACATCAATCCCATTTGAAACTAAAACTCCAGTAACTAATTGTTTAACCATTTCACCCGAAACGCGTGAATCTCTTCCGATAATAATTTTCCCGGAACCGATAAATTTCGAATAAGCTAATGTATATTTTACAATTGATTCGGGATCTAGTCCATCACCAACAATTCCTCTTATACCTGAAATACTTGTTATCAAAGTGCCCATCAATAATCCTCAAACTGATAAAAAAGTTTTAAAAGTTATTGTAAAGATAAATATTTGGTAAATGAATATTTGGGTTTAATTTAAAGTTAATCATCAACAGAGTTTTTTGGTGTGAAGAAAAAGATTGATAAAATAAACGATTTACTTATCAGTTACTTTGGTATACCGTTCCGGGCTAAAAAATTACCGGATCCAACTGATACATTAATTGCGACCATCCTTTCACAAAACACAAATGATAAAAATTCTTTCCAGGCATTTACAAATCTTAAAAAGAAATTTAAATTCTGGCAAGATCTTGCAATGGCAACACAAAAGAGTATCGAAAATATCATAAGAGTTGCAGGGCTTGGAAAGCAGAAGTCGGGAACAATTAAAAATTTATTGGAACTAATGACAGAGAAAAATGGAAAATATGATTTAAGTCATTTAAGTGAAATGGATGATGATAAAATAATAGATGAACTAACGAGCATTAATGGTATTGGAGTTAAAACAGCAAGTTGTGTTTTGCTTTTTTCTTTTGGCAGAAATGTTTGCCCGGTCGATACACACGTTCATCGTACTTTGAATAGAATTGGACTGGTCAAAACAAACTCACCTGAAAAAACATTTTACCTGATAAATGAGCATCTACCTGATGGTATTGCTCACCAGTTTCACACAAATTTGATAAAATTGGGAAGGGAGATTTGCAAGCCGGGTAAACCTAATTGTTCAATCTGTCCGCTTCTAAAAAACTGTAAGTTTGAGCAAAAGAATTTTACTTTAAGCAAAGGTATTCGCCAGAACAGTTTTTTACTGCTGGATTCTATTTAATGGTTCAATTGAAGATAATTTTTAGAAAGGATATTTATTTATATCTTTGTTTTACTCTAAATCGTAATTCACTTAATTTTACAGAATCAATTCTCATCAACAATTTTATAACAGGAGATATTTAATGTCAGAACAATTAGGATTGCTTGGCTATGATTATGTTGAGTTTTATGTTGGTTCTGCTAAAATGTGGGCTTACTGGCATGCAAAAGCTCTCGGATTAAAAGTTGTCGGTTATCTAGGTCCTGAAACGGGTGTAAAGGGAAAAGTGTCTTACTTACTTGAATTAAATAATCTTCGGGTCGTAATTACTTCTGCAATAAATCCAAGTCAATATGAAATTTCTTCGTTTGTTGAAAGACACGGTGATGGTGTAAAGAGATGGTCATTAAAAGTAACCGATGTAAATAAGGCATTCGATCTTGCAATGAAAAATGGAGCCATTCCTGCACGTGAACCAAAGAGATTTGAAAACAGTGAAGGATATATAGAAGAAGCTGCATTGAAACTTTACGATGATTCCGAAATAGTTTTTATAAACAGAGATAATTACAAAGGAATATTCAAACCGGGTTTTGGAAAACCAATACAGAAAATAGAAATTGCAACAGAAGATTCAGGTCTTGAGGCTATTGATCATATCGTTGGAAATGTAAGAACGAATGAAATGGATTTATGGGTTAACTATTTAAACAAGAGTCTTAACTTTGAAACATTTATAGATTTTGGACCAGGTGATATTTCAACACAATATTCAGCTCTTCTTTCAAAAGTTGTAAGATCGACAGAAGGACCTGCAATCAAAAATCCAATCAACGAACCGTACGATGGATTAAAAAAATCCCAGATTGAAGAATATATTGATGAATATCTTGGTTCAGGAATTCAGCACGTCGCTGTAATTACTCCTGATATAATCAAAACCATTGCTGCATTACGAAAAAATGGAGTTGAATTTTTATCAGTTCCGCCAAGCTATTATGATACTCTGAAAGAACGAGGCTTTGAAGTAACAGAAGATATTAGTGAACTGAAAAAATACGGTATTCTCTGTGACATTGAAGGAAAAGGGTATCTTCTCCAGTTATTCACTAAACCAATCGGAGACAGGCCAACATTTTTTTATGAAATAATTCAAAGAAGAAAAGGAGCCCAGGGTTTTGGTCAGGGTAATTTCCAGGCTTTGTTTGAATCGATTGAAAGAGACCAGGCATTACGCGGAAGTCTGGATAAAAAATAGATTTTAAAAACTTAAAAGGAGTTAGGCTGTGCCATTTTACGTAAGAGTAGGAAAAGTTCCACCGAAACGCCATACAACTTTCTATAAAGATGATGGCAAATCACTTTACCGTGAAGAATTATTCAGTACAAAAGGGTTCTCCGGTATATATTCAAATAAATATCATCTCGATATGCCTCCTCAGGTTGAAAAAATTTCACAGATAAAAAATGCTAAGTCGTCTGATTGGCCTGATGCACCGCTTCAATATTATCATTTCTTTACTGATGATAAAAAGACAGGTGGTAACTTTATTTCTTCCCGTAATGAATTTTTGAAAAATGATAATTGTATTGTTTCGACTGCTAATCCTACAGAAGATACAGACATATTTTTCAGAAATAGTTATGCACACGAAATACTTTTTGTTCACCAAGGAACAGGTGAATTACTTTCGGAGTACGGAAGACTTCAGTTCCAGGAATGGGATTATATTGTAGTTCCGAAAGGGACAACCTACCAGGTAAAATTTAAGAATTACAAAAAAGCAAAATTATTTATAATAGAATCTTCAACACCTTTCGATATACCAAAACATTTTAGAAATGAATACGGACAGCTTACTGAAGACGCACCATATTACGAACGCGATTTTAAAGTACCGGAACTTATGGATCCAATTGATCAAAAAGGGAAGTTTGAGATTTTATTGAAAGTAAGAAATAAGTTTTTCAGATACTTAGTTCCTCATCATCCTTTCGATGTTGTTGGATGGGATGGATTTTTATATCCATATACTTTTAATATAAAAGAATATGCACCTAAAGTGGGGAAGATACATCTTCCACCTCCAATCCATCTCGTTTTTACAACACAGCATTTTGTTATCTGTAACTTTGTTCCCCGGTTATTCGATTTTCATCCTGATTCAATTCCTGCTCCATATTATCATTCTAATGTTGATAGTGATGAAGTTTTATATTATGTGCACGGAAATTTTGTGTCTAGGAAAGGAATTAAGAAAGGTTCAATCACACTTCATCCAATGGGTATTCCACATGGTCCACAACCCGGAAAAACTGAAGCTTCAATTGGTAAAAAAGAAACTGATGAATATGCAATTATGATTGATACTTTTCAGCCTTTGCATCCAACAAAGAATGTTAAAGAGACAATGGCTGAAGGATACAGTAAATCCTGGCTTGAATAATATTTATTAAGGTTAAAATGAAATTAGTTTCTTATACAATTAAAAAAAAAGATAGGCTCGGATTATTTGTTGATGGAAAAATATATGATCTGGAGGAATGTGCTGCCGGAATGGGAATGGAATTGCCGAAAAGGATGGAAACATTTTTATGCGGTGGAAATGAAATGATGAATCAGGCCCGTCAGATACAAAACGCAATTCAGGAAGGAAAAATAAGTTCTTTTATTTCTGATGAAAACATGAGGTTGTTAGCTCCAGTTCCAAATCCAACATCATGTCGTGATGGTTATGCATTCAGACAGCATGTTGCAACAGCCAGAAGAAATCGTGGTGTTGAAATGATACCAGAGTTTGATCAGTTTCCTGTATTTTATTTTACTAATCACAATGCAATTT
>JANWIS010000167.1 GCA_025449775.1 Ignavibacteriaceae bacterium | reverse complement strand
TTTCAATTACTCGGCAGGAGTTATAAGAAATAATATCATCGATAAAAATTACGGCGGAGAAGATTTTGCAGGCGGTGGAATTTGGATACTCGCGAACAGGTTCGACAATAAAATAAAAGTAATTGAGAATAATACAATCGTTAATAACTCATCTGTCATGCCGGGTGGTGGAATTTATTTTTTGAGCTCAACCGGGAATTTTGTGAGGAATAATATTATCTGGGGAAATACAGCCCCTTCAAATCCACAGCTTCGTCTTCAGTCAAGCCAGGCACAGATAATTTATAATGATGTTGAAGGCGGATACGCTGCTGAAGGAAATATTAATCTTGATCCTGATTTTGCAGATTCAAGTTATTATTTGAATGACGCTTCGCCCTGTATTGATTCCGGCAAAGACAGCATTGTATTCAACGACCGGGAAGACCCGGTGAATCCGGGTTTTGCTTTGTGGCCATCCAAAGGAACGATAAGAAATGATATGGGAGTTTTCGGAGGACCTAATTGTTCTGATCTTCCTGAAATTGTTACATCGGTAGATGATGAGAACAATGAAAAAATTCCGGTTAATTTTATTTTATATCAGAATTTTCCGAATCCGTTTAATCCATCAACAAAAATAAAGTTTACTGTTCCACCCGTCACTCTTCGACAAGCTCAGAGTGACATAGCGGTCACTTTAAAAGTTTATGATGTTCTTGGAAACGAAATTGCAACACTTGTGAATGAAGAAAAATCGCCGGGAGTTTATGAAGTTGAATTCGGAAATGTAGGGACAAGTCGCGCCTTGTCCTTAGCAAGCGGAATATATTTTTATAAATTAAGTGCTGGCAGCTTCACTGAAACAAAGAAGATGATTCTTCTCCGCTAAACCTTCGGTGGACAAATATATTTTTCATAATAAAGCCTTCCGTTTGTGGAAGGCTTTTTCTATCAAAGTATTATTAACCTATTAAACTTTCTTAAAGCTTCTGGTCTGCTTTTTTATTCATTTCACTTTGAACTATAAACCATACTGCCGGTGAAAAGACAAGCCACAAAACAAAAAGCAGCCACTTGTTAAAATGATCGGAAGAAACTTTTTCGAACAGTTCAGAAAACTTATAGTCTGCCCAGATATTTGCAATGGGAATAAAAAGTAAAACTGTCCACAACCCCGGTGATGCGTCTGCATCATTACCGACTGCTTTCATCTCCACTGAAATTTTATAGAACCAGTAAACTGCATAAATGCCAAATGTGATAATCACTAATCCAATCTGTGCGAGCATGTTTCTTTTCTTGATCATATTAGTTGCCTCCTGTTGTGATGATAAATAAAAAGTGCAGGCGCTTCCTGCAAAAAATCGTACACACGTCAAATTAAAATAGCAAAGCAGTTATGCTAATCAAACTTTTAGCCTGATATTATTAAGAGATGGTGATTGTTTTATAGAAGTCATAGGAAATATTATTATTTTCTCAAGAGTAATTAAGAGATTGAATTAGGAAGTATGTGTTGTTTAAATAAAATTAAAATACTTTTTATAGCTGCATTATCAGCAGGATTATTTACTTATCATCTTAACGCACAAACCGGGCACTCCGGTTTTAATGCAAACGGCAAAACAACTTTGTATTCATCCGATCAGCCCTTTGCTTCTTACTGGTTCCCGCTTGAAATTTTAAGCTGGTCTCCGTCAACAGATCCCGATGCACCGTACAACCGTTCTGGAGTTTCGTTAAAAAATAAATTTGTTGATACTGTTACAGTTATAAATCCCAATGCAAGATTTAACGAAGCAAAAGTAAATCCATTATCAGCATTTGCACCAACAAGCGATAATCCTTCACAAGGCTCTTTAAATATTAATTACTATTCTTTCAGCTACTGGCAATATGTTGACCGTCTTGTTTTCTGGGGTGGTTCTGCAGGCGAAGGATTAATTCTTGCACCGAATTCAACTCTGATCGATGCTGCCCACAGGAACGGAGTAAAAATTTTAGGAAATGTTTTCTTTCCGCCGGTTGTTTACGGCGGACAGTTCCAGTGGGTAAATGATTTTCTTCAGAAGAATGGAAGTACTTTTCCCGTCGCAGATAAATTAATTGAAGTGGCTGAGTATTATGGTTTCGATGGCTGGTTCATAAACCAGGAAACTGCAGGAGGAAATTCTCAGACCGCAATTAATATGAGAGACTTTATGATCTATTTCCAGGAAAATTCCGATCTTGAAATTGAATGGTACGATGCAATGACTGAAAATGGAAATGTCTCCTGGCAGAATCAATTGAACTCTCTTAACGATTGGTATTTCCAATGGGCAGATACGCTTGTTTCAGAAACTATGTTTTTAAATTTCTTTTGGAGTGCCGGAGGATTAATTAATTCCAGAACACTTGCACAGAGTTTGAACAGAAGCGAATACGATTTGTATTCCGGGATCGATGTAGAGGCAAATGGATATAACTCAGGCATTAACTGGTCTGCACTTTTTCCGGCAGGTCTTCCGCACGTTACTTCACTCGGAATTTACAGACCTGATTGGTGTTACAATTCATCCGCCAGTCTTGCAGATTATTACAATCGTTCAAGCATTTTCTGGGTTGGATGGAATCACGATCCCAGCAATACAACAACAGCAAACAGCTGGAAAGGAATCGCGAACTTCATCCCGGATTTCTCACCAATCACAGAAATTCCTTTCGTTACAAATTTCTGCACGGGACAGGGAAATGATTTTTACATCAACGGAGAAAAATTATCTTATCCAGATTTGTCATCAGCCGGATGGAATAATTTATCTCTTCAGGATGTTCTTCCATCATGGCGATGGATAGTTCAGAGCACCGGGACAAAATTAACTCCGGCATTTGATTTCACTGATGCATACTACGGAGGAAGCTGTCTGAAAATTTCCGGCGATCTTACAAGTGATAATCTGATAAAATTATATAGTGCAAGCTGTCTCATCTCTTCAGATACAAAGGTTGATATCGCTTTTAAAACCGGTGATGTTGGCGTAACATATATGCAAATCGGATTTGCCTTTGAAAATGATCCGGCAACATTTATCTATTTCGATGTTGGAAACACAACATCATCAGACTGGAATTTGAAAACAATAGATCTTAATGCTTACAGCGGACAAAAAATTTCCATGATTGCTCTCTCCTTCACCGGTGGATTTGGAAACGGGTATGAAATTAAGGTTGGAAGATTGAGTATTTACAATGGGACTATAGATATTCCAAATCCACCAACAAATCTTTTTGTAGAAAATAAAGTTGATGAGCCCGGATTTGTAACATTAAGATTAAGATGGGATCATTCAACAAGTGAATCATATTACTATAATGTCTTTAGAAGAAATCAGGACAATTCTATTACATATCTCGGTGGAACAGCAAACAATGCTTACTTTGTTCCGTTTGTAAAATACGAGCAAGGCGACAGTGCAGTTTCAATTTTAATTCAGACTATCGGAAATGAATTTGGTGAATCTTCATTTGCAGAAACTTCTTTCGAATGGTTTTCACCTCCCGGAATAGCTTCAAATCCTTCCCCGGAAAATGGAGATACTTTGTTAGTTCGAAACCCTTCGCTTGGCTGGACACCGGGAAACGGAACGACATCAAATGATATTTATCTTGGAACAACAAACCCACCTTCATTTTTGACAAACTCAACATCAAATTCTTTTCAGACAGAAATACTCACTTCAAATACAACTTATTACTGGCGGATTGATTGTAAAAATAAATATTACACAACAGAAGGAGCGGTCTGGAGTTTTACAACCGGAAATTCAATTGCGGATACGAACGGATACGCACTTCAATTCGACGGAACAGATGATCGTCTTGATTGCGGAAACGGTAGTTCATTACAAATTATTGGAAATAAAATCACTCTCGAGACGTGGATAAACGTGAATGAATTTAAAAGTCAGCCGTTTGCCGGAAGCGTGATTGTAAAAGACCAGGGTTCAAATAGTTCAGGATATATGATACGATGTGGAGGTAATGGAATAATTAATTTTAACATTGGGAATGGAAGCTGGCATGAGATCAGCACTCCGGTCAATTCTGTTCAACTGAACAGCTGGCATCATGTTGCAGCAACATATGATGGAACTTCAATGAAAATTTTTATTGATGGTGAATTAGCCGTTCAATCAAACATGGTATTTACAATCGGAAACGCCGTAAATAGTAATCTGCTTGTTGGTGAATCACCTGGTTTCCCGGGAAGAGTGTTTAACGGAAAGATTGATGAAGTTAGAATCTGGAATGTTTCACGAACTCAATCACAAATTCAAAGCACAATGAATACAATTCTTACTTCAGAATATTATTCAACTCCTGACAGCGGACTAGCCGGTTACTGGAGATTGGATGAAGGCATCGGGCAAACAGCTGAAGATCTATCTTTCTATTCAAACATTGCAACGCTCGGTTCAACAGTTAATGCCGATGTCAACGATCCACAATGGACTGAGGCAAATATATTAATTGTAAATCTTGAAGCTGAGGACGGGAACGATTTTATTCCGGACAAGTTCAGCCTTTCGCAAAATTATCCCAACCCGTTTAATCCTTCCACGAAAATAAATTATTCTGTCCCGCATAATTCTTTTGTGAAAATTAAACTCTATGATATTCTTGGGAATGAAATTGCAACACTTGTCGACGAAGAAAAATCTGCCGGTGTTTATGAAGTTGAGTTTTCCGCCATAGGCGGATCCGTCTCCGGCGGAGATGCTTACAGCTTGTCAAGCGGAATTTATTTTTACAAATTGACTTCCGGGAACTTCGCTAAAACTAAGAAGATGATTCTTCTAAAATAATCTGTGGATTCCGGAATGACAATGCAGGACATATTTTTCTTTCATAACAAAAATATTTTATTTTTAATATATGGCATACAACGATAAACTTGCAGACAGAGTAAGAGAACTTCTTTCAGCCCAACGGAAAGTTGAGGAAAAGAAGATGATGGGCGGACTGACTTTTATGGTCAATAAAAAAATGTGTGTTGGAATTCTTGGCGATGACCTTATGGCTCGCATTGATCCGGATATTTATGAATCAGTTCTTGAGAAAAAGGGCTGCCGTGAAATGGATTTTACGGGAAGACCGATGAAAGGATTTATTTTTGTTAGTGCTGAAGGAACGAGAACAAAAAGTGATCTTGAATACTGGATTAATCTTGCGCTTGAATTCAATAAGAAAGCAAAAAGCTCAAGAGGAAAAAAGAAATAAAATTTTCCTTCCCGTCAATCCCGACAAAGTCGGGACGGGCCTTCTTTTCAAAATAAAAACTTTTCCCATCAAACAAAATTTTACTAATTTGAATCGGTCTGCTTTATTCTTTTCAAAACAAAAGAGAGATTTATGGAAGCATTAGAAAATATTCTCACACAAATTAGCAATCTGATGTGGGGTTATCCAATTATTATTCTTCTTTTCGGCACTCACATTTATTTAACTATCCGTTTAAGATTTATCCAGAGATTTCTCGGCAAAGCAATTAAAATTTCTTTCCGCAGAGATAAAGAAGGTAAGGGAGATATAAGTCAGTTTGGTGCGTTAACTACTGCACTTGCAGCAACTATAGGAACGGGAAATATTGTCGGTGTTGCAACTGCTGTTTCAGCCGGTGGTCCAGGAGCTGTTTTGTGGATGTGGCTTACAGGTGTTTTCGGAATTGCAACAAAGTACAGTGAAGCTTTGCTTTCAGTAAAGTACCGTGTTCAATTGCCGGACGGTACAATGGCCGGCGGACCAATGTATGTTCTCGAACGAGGTTTAAATAATAAATGGCTTGCTGTTTTATTTGCAGCTTTCACTTCTGTTACAGCTTTTGGAATCGGGAATATGGTGCAGGCAAATTCAATTTCTCTTTTGGTTCAGGAATCTTTTCAGATACCGATGTGGGTTACAGGAATTGTACTAACTGTGTTAACTGCTATTGTAATTATTGGCGGGATTAAATCGATTGCAAGAGTGTGTGAACAATTAGTTCCGTTTATGGCAATTACTTATGTGATCGGATGTTCAATAATTCTCTTCATGAATTTAGAAGGAATTCCTGGTACTGTTTCATTAATTATTAATAGTGCTTTCACAGGTCAGGCAGCGATTGGAGGATTTCTCGGTGCCGGAATTAAAGAGGCGATGCGTTA
>JANWIS010000166.1 GCA_025449775.1 Ignavibacteriaceae bacterium | reverse complement strand
TATCGAATAAAATAAAATCCTCTTCATATGATTTGCCTAACTTTACAAGCTTACCATTTTTATCCAAACACATACTTGCACCATCGAAAATAAGATCTGTCTGAACTCCAACGCAACAAACATATGCAAGCGGGAGTTTATCCTGTTTGCAAAGTATAGAAAGCATCTCGAGCCGCTCTTTTCTTTTTCCATAGTAGTACGGACTTCCGGAAATATTTATGAGAACAGTTGCTCCTTTGTTCTTCAACTTTTCAACGGGATCTTCTGAGTATCTTCTTTTGTACCAGTAATCTGCATCATTCCATATATCTTCACAAACTGAAATTCCAAGCTTCTCTCCTCTGAATTCATGAATGAATACATCTTTCGATGCTTCAAAATATCTCATCTCATCGAATACATCATAATTAGGTATTAAAGATTTCGGCTGAATGAATTGAATTTTACCATCATAACAAAGTACTGCGGAATTATGAATGTTTGTTCCAACCAGATCATCATCTTCTGTTATGGCACCAAAAAGCAACCCGGTTTTACCGCTGAGTTTTGCAAGCTCGGAAATCTTTTTATCAACTGCTTTTCTGAATTCTTGTTTCTCAACAAGATCTAATGGAGGATATCCGACAAGTGACATTTCGGGGAAGATGACAAGATCAGCATTTTCTTTAATACCTCGCTTGTACCATTTAACAATTTTTTCTTTGTTATACTCTAAATTGCCGATGATCGTGTTGATCTGGCAAAGGGCTATTCTCATTTCATCTATGATTTTGTTTCGAAATATACTACTACACTCATACTCTCCAAAATTGGATCAACATTCAACACCATTATCAATTTTAAGTGAATCTTGTGATCCAGTTAACCGATGAATTTCCCTTACTCACCGATTGTTTCTTACCATACTTAACAAAATACGTGTTTCTGAAAAAAAAACTTATTTATTAGAGGCAGAGAATTAAAAGATTAATTTCACTCAGGAGAAATAAATGGCAAAGAAACTATATCGTTCAACCGCTGATAAGATGATCGGTGGAGTTGCCGGTGGTCTGGCTGAATATTTTAGTATTGATTCAACTCTGGTAAGAGTACTGTTCGTGGTTGTTGTTTTCCTCGGAGGAGGAGGAATAATCGCTTATTTAATTTTATGGATTGTCGTCCCTCAGAAACCGTACGAGATTCCGAAGAATGCATTTACAGATTTATCTCCCGGTGGAAGCAGTTCAAATTTTTCTGCTGACCAAAGCACAACAGGTTCTTTTAGTGTAACCAATGGAAGTGTTGCAAGTACGGTATCTCGTATAAACAACAAACAACTTTTCGTTGCCATTATTTTAATTGTGATCGGAGGATTGCTTCTGCTCGATAATGTTTTTCCGTCTTTCGATATTGACCATTATTGGCCTGTTATATTAATTGGAATCGGTGTTGGACTTCTTTTGAAAGCAAAGAATGTAGAAGGGAAAATTTAATAATGAAATCATCACATATTTTCTGGGGTCTTTTGTTTATCTGTCTTGGAGTACTGATACTAATAAACAACTTCACATCAATTATTATGGACTGGTCAACAATCTGGAAACTCTGGCCGCTTGTTGTAGTTCTGCTTGGACTATCAATCCTGATAAAACACAAATATGGTAAAGGAGTGATTGCTGGGCTTGCATCAATTATCCTTGCATTTGCAATCTTTGCAAGCTTTAAAACTGCTACGAGCTTTTTAAGTAATGACTTACAAATAGAATTGGGTGATGATGCTAATGGTGAATTTGCGACAACAGAATATTCAGAATTCTTTGATTCGACTTTAACTTTAGCAACACTTAATTTTGATGCAGGAGCCGGTACTTTCAATATTCTAAAAACAACAGACAGTTTATTCACTGCAAAGACTGAAGGAATAAAAAATAATTTTGATTTGACCAGATTTGATACGGACAGCAGCTCGAATATTGATTTTAGTATGGGTGACAAAGCTGTATTCAGATTTGGAAATAATTATAAAAACAAAGTAGATATTGCTTTAAATCCTAAACCAGTCTGGGAAATGTTTTTTGATGTCGGTGCTGCTTCAATGGATTTTGATCTTACAGCTTTCAAAACAAAAAATATAGATATCGGAATGGGTGCTGCATCGATCGATATTAAACTTAGCAGCTTATATCCGGAAACTCATTTAATTATTGATGCCGGAGCTTCCGACATAAATATTTCTGTTCCTAAAGAATCCGGCTGTAAAATTATTATAGATGATGCTCTTTCTTCAAAGCACTTTTATGATTTTGAAAAGATCGATTCCGATAATTACGAAACAGATAATTTTGAAGAAGCAATAAACAAGATATATATTGATATAGAATGCGGTGTTTCTTCAATAAGTGTGGAGAGATATTGAGTCTCACTTCCAAAAGATGGAATAGTTTTTATCTTTTGGTTACTTTCTTGATTTTTGACGGAATCCACAAATGTTTATCCAATTTCACACAGCCATTTTCATCAAACTTAATTCCTTCACTGCGAAGTAATTCTTCCATAAGATTTATATCTCCGAAATGTATTTTACCTGTTAATGCACCGAATCTGTTTACAACTCTGTGAGCAGGAATATCCTGTCCGCATCCGTTCAGTGCCCAGCCAACTGTTCTTGCAGAAGATCTGATTCCACAAGCCTCTGCAATATGTCCGTATGTTGTAACTTTTCCGAAAGGAATTTTCCTGGTTACGTCATAAACTTTATTGAAGAAATCTTTTTTCTTTTTTGTTAAAGCATTTTTCTTTTTTAAATTTTGTTTCTTCATTCTGGTAAAAACACTTATTCATCATTTTAAAATTTCTGTGGCTGAAGCCGGACTAATTTTAATTCTTACTGAACTTTGAGAGATATGATTTAATGAATCTGTCAATATCTCCATCCATTACTTTCTGAACATCAGATGTTTCCTCATCAGTACGATGATCTTTGACCATATTATATGGATGAAAAACATAAGACCTGATCTGGCTTCCCCATTCAATTTTCATTTTGTTCTTTTCAACTTCATCAATCTCTGCTTGCTGTTTTTCAAGCTCGAGCTGGTAAAGTTTTGACTTTAACATTTTCATTGCAGTAGTCTTATTTTGAATTTGAGACCTTTCGCTCTGGCATGCTGCAACAGTTCCGGTTGGAACATGAGTAATTCTAACAGCAGTCTCCACTTTGTTCACATTCTGTCCTCCCTTCCCGCCTGAACGGAAAGTATCAATCCTTAAATCGGCCGGATTGATTTCTATCTCGATAGTATCATCAATTTCTGGAATAACAAATACAGATGCGAAAGATGTATGTCTTCTTTTATTTGAATCAAACGGTGATATACGAACAAGACGATGAACACCGTTTTCTGCTTTCAAATAACCATAAGCAAACTCACCAATCAATTCTACGGTCGCACTTTTAATTCCTGCACCATCACCATCAAGAATATCAAGAATACTAACCTTGTAGCCACTCTGTTCACCATAACGAATGTACATTCGAAGAAGCATATCAGCCCAATCTTGTGCTTCAGTCCCGCCAGCACCCGAATGGATTGTAAGCAGACAGTTTTTCTCATCATCTTTTCCGCTGAGCATATTTTTAAATTCTGCATTTTCAATTGCAGAATTTAGTGCATCAAGTTCTTTTCTTATTTCATCGTAAAAAGTTTCATCTGCTTCTAAAGCAGCAAGCTCTATAATATCTTTTATTTCATTGGCTTTTTGATTAACTGCTTTATAAAGATTAATCCATTGTTCGAGAGCTTTTATTTCCTGAAGCACTTTTTGAGCAGCTACCTGATCATTCCAGAAGGATGGCTCACCTGATTTTGTTTGAAGTTCATCTACCTTTGATATTTTTTTATCAACATCAAAGATACCCCCGGAGATTATCTATCCTTTGCTGATAAGTTTTAATTTCTTTTATTTCAGTTTCGTACATTTCTATTCCTTATGATTATGGTGTCGTACTGAACTTTTTTCAGCATTTATTAAATTTGAAAAACGAAGATTCCGAAACAAGTTCGGAATGACAACAAATTTAAACCACTAGTTCCAGTCTTAGTAAAGCAGCAGCCAAAGTTTTACCCTGAGCATCGTGTTTTAAAGAAACAGTTCCTCCTCCACCTAATGTGTTGTGAAGAATAAAATTCAATGCTCTTATATTAGGTAGTTCAAATCTCTCCACTTTACCTTTGCAAATACCAGCGAAGTGTTTTTTTACAACTTCGGCTGTAAGATGTTTATTAATAATATTATATCCATCATCATCAAAAGCAATTATTCCTATATTTGCAGCATCTCCTTTATCACCACTTCTTCCATGAGCAATATCTCTAAGTTTTATTTTCATTATTCTCTACTTTATTTTTCTCAAGCTTGATTAATTGATCAAGTTTCTTGAAAGCTCCATCGATCTTCAATCCTTTTTTCCAAATAAATTTGCTAAAATATTTCCGAATAGGTTTAGGTAAATTACTTTTCAGTTTCATGAACCATGTAAATTTAGTTCCATCCAATAGTTTATCAAATTTTCCTGTCAGCATGAATGTCATATTTTTTCCAGTCATTTCGCTTGTGTAATACTCAAAAGGTCTGTAATCAAGCAGCTTCTCTAAAAAATTACTATTTGCACAATGATTGGTTGCTCCCTTACCTGTCCGGCCAGATGGTCTTTCCACCAGTTTCCAGTCTGATACTTCAAGCCACATACTTCTTTTTTCCGGAGTATTGACCCAATCCCATAGTTCAGATATGGAAACATTAAACTTGCTTTCAACAAAATAGTCTGCATCTTTTTCAGTTATTTTAATTATTCTGCTTTCTGTAAACTCTTCGTATCTACTCTCTAAATTAATACTATATGTAGTTATCTCACCGATATGCTCATAGTACTCTTTTTGGGTATGGAAAGCATTTAAATTTAAACCGATACTATTCAATGCTTCTTCCGTAAATAAGATATAAGCTCTCCAACCTGTTGATTCATTTACTTTATTCTTTAAAAGTCTATGTACTGTATTTATAGAGTTACCTAAAGGTTTTACTTTACCCGCAACTTCATTTAAGACATAATCACCTGAATGAATAATAAATTTAAGATCAAGAGTATGCACCATTTCACATGCTTTGCAATTACAGGTGACCAACCTTTTGAGAGTAGCTTTTGTATCTCTGAACTCATAATAGAGTGATTCAATGATTTCAAGGATTATTTCACCACGTGGAAATTTTTCAACTGGTGTGTAAACAAATACCGCATCACCTTCAATTTCAGCCAATGTAAGTGTCGGGGTAAATTTGCTGACAATCCGTTTTAGGATATCACTCAAAATTAATTGAGAATGTTCAAGCTCACTATCTGCTATAAATGAGGTGAAGCCTGTAATATCCGCAATTACAAAGTATCCTTTTCGTGTATTCACAAGGAATCTTATTTAATCTTTCATGTTTAATTCAACACTCAACTGGGAAAAAATGCTGATTAGTTCAATTTAAATATTTTAACCATGGACTGAACTAATTTTTTAGGAATCAACGCAGGCCAATATGCAACAACATCTTTTGCTTTTGGTCTTCCGCCGGCAAATCCGGTAACGCTTGGCGGACCTGTAAGAATTAAGGGAGCAATCTCCTGTCCGAATCGGTTAACAGCTTCTTTGCTTTTTCCTCTCACAGAAAATCGAAGCATTATTTCATTTATCAAATCTTCATTCAGCTCAACAGCTAAATTTTCATGAGTTGAATTGTATCCCACAAACTCCGATCTGATTTCATCAAACTGAAGACCGAGATTTTCAAGTCTCTTACGTAGAATTTTATCCGCTGCTTTGGCTTTAGTCAACGCCTGAGGCCAGGAATATGTAAGTGAACCATTTGAACTGTATCCATCGTGATAAGAACACGAAACTTTATAAAACTCAGTTTCAGATTTACCTTTTACATTAAATACTTTTACTCTGTCTTGTCCTTCATCAGCTAGTTTGATTGATGTAAAATCAGCCACACAATCTGGAGTTATATATTCTTTTGGATCTCCAATTTCATAAACAAGCTGCTCTGTTATCGTATCGATCGAAACTTTGCCGCCAGTATTTTTATGTTTTGTAATAATCACTTCACCATTTGGATAAGCTTCGGCAATCGGGAAACCAATTTCTGCAAAGTTATCAATTGATTGCCAGTCACCTAAAAAATTTCCTCCTGTTGATTGTGCACCGCACTCAAGTATATGTCCGGCAACAGTACCGGCTGAGAGCAAATCATAATCATTATTTTTCCAGCCGAATTCATAGATCATTGGAGCCAGAGTTAATCCTGTATCAGTTGTTCTTCCTGTAATCACAACATCAGCACCTTTGTTTAATGCTTCCACAACGGGGAATGCTCCGAAATATACATTAGCATTGAGCAGTCTATCTTTCACTTTAATTATAGGTTCACTCGTTTCAATATTTTTCAATTCACAACCCTGCTTTAAAATTTCATCAAGTCGATCTTTTATATCATCACCTAAAACTACTGCAACTTTCAGAGATTTAATATTGAGCAGCTTTGCAGTTTCAAGAATTTTCTCCGCACAACTAACCGGATTTACTCCACCACCATTAGTGATAATTTTAATTCCTTTTTTTGCTGTGATTGGAAGAATTTTTTTCATCAGATCGATCAGGTCAGTTGCATATCCTAATTTCGGATCTCTTGATTTCTGTTTTTGCATAATTGACATTGTAACTTCAGCAAGGTAATCCATTACAAGATAATCTATATCTCCTTTTGTAACCTGTTGATAAGGTGCATCTATTAAATCTCCCCAGAATCCCTGACCAGAAGCTATTTTTATATGATTCTTCAAACTGTCTCCGGAATACAATTAATTTGTTTTCGTAAAGTTAATAATAAATTCTGATGACTAATCTATTAAGATATACAGAAACCATAAATGAGTTTACTTTCATAATTAAAATGTATTAGTATGGTTTAGTTCAGATATTTAAGAATATTTTCTGCGGTCTTATCAAGCTGAGCGAAATTTTCAATATCAGACCATATAATCCTTTTATCTTTTTTGAACCAAGTCAACTGTCGCTTTGCATAATGTCGTGTGTTTCGTTTTATAAGCTCAACTGCTCTCTCTAAATTTATGTTTCCTTCCAGGTATTGAATTATTTCTTTATACCCGACTGTATTCAGAGAATTTAAATCTTTTCCATATCCGATTTTTAGAATATTTCTTACTTCTTCAACAATTCCTTTTTCAATCATTTCATCAACACGAGTATCGATGTTCTTATAAAGTTTCTCCCTTTCCCAATTTAAACCGAACTGCATGAACTTATATTTTTCTTTCTTATTACTTTCACTCAAATGTTTTTTATGATGCTTCCAGATTGGAATCCCTGTTGAATGATAAACTTCGAGAGCCCGTATAATTCTCTTCCAGTTTTGCGGAAGCATTTTTGAGGCACTTTCAGGATCAACTTTTTTTAACTCTTTATAGAGAAATTCATTTCCGAAATCTTTTCTTTTTTTCAAAAGATCCTTCCTGTAATCTTCATCTATATCTGCAATTTCAAATATTCCATCTACAAGTGCCTGGATATATAAACCACTTCCACCGACAACTACCGGTGATTTATTTTCTTTAAAAAGTTTATCAATAATTTTTTCACAATCTTTTTCGAAGATACTTGCATTATAATATTCAGAAGGTTCTAAAACATTTATAAGATGATGAGGAATTTTTTTTAGTTCCGATTTCGAAGGTTTAGCTGTACCGATATCCAAATGCTTGAATACCTGTCTGCTGTCTGCTGAAATTATTTCAGATGGAATTAATGATGCAAGTTTTAAGCTGATCTGAGTCTTACCTGAACAGGTTGGTCCGACAATAACGATTACTTCTATTTCCAACCGTCTCTACCAATCAATGGGACAAATGCGAACTGAGGGATTTCTTCAATTTCAAATTCATCAGGAGAAGTTTTACTTAGAACCTTCAGTGTTTGAGAACTTTTATTTCCAACAGGAATTACCATTCTGCCATTAACAGCTAATTGTCTTTTCAATGCATCAGGAACACCCGGTGAACCTGCTGTTACAATAATTTTATCAAAAGGTGCATAAGCATCCCAGCCCAAAGTTCCATCTCCGCATTTGCAATGAACACGTATCCCAAGTTTTTCGAAACGCTTCAGCACTTCATTGTAAATATCCATATTTCTCTCGATGCTGTAAACTTTAGCTCCCATTTCATAAAGAAGTGCAGCCTGATAACCAGAACCTGTTCCAATTTCAAGAACTTTTTCATTTCTTTTTAATTTTAATGCTTCAGTCATAATTGCAATTGTATATGGCTGGGAAATTGTTTGTTCATAACCGATCGGCAATGCAATATCTTTGTATGCATGTGGTCTCACACCTGAAGGAATATATTTTTCCCTTTCAACATTAAGCATTGCATTCAGAAAAAGTTCGTCTGTAATTCCTTTATTACGAAGGTTTTCAACAAGCTCAAACCGCTGAAGTTTATACATCATTTTTGTTCACTATAAATCCTAACTAAAATATGTTTCCCGTATTCAAAGTTAGTGAATATCAGTCGTAGTAATGTTGCACTTTTATGTTACGACAACTATTTTTATTAAAAATATTATTTATTAAATTACAGTTACAAATTTAGGGTAAGCACCCCAAAGGGTAAAAAATTTAATTCGCTCTAAATAAAAAAATATCCATTCATTCACCTTATAGGAGGGCTCCATGAAGAAAAGTATATTCTTTTTTTCATTCTTTATTCTCTTAGTATCAGTGACTTCCTTGCTTGCATCAGATTTTTCTGTTAAAGCAAGTGAAAACCCAACCAGAGCACCGCAAAATCCTGAGGCAGGTACAGTTCTGCAGTGGGATGACGGTGTAAATTTTAATTCTATCGGTCTTACAAGCGGTGGTACATTTGAAGTATCTGCAAGATTTCCCGCGAGTATTACAGGTCCACACGCTGGATCTAATTTAACACAGATAGAAATTTTTATTGCAGCTGTACCATCAAATACCCTTTTGAAAATCTATGATCAGGGAACATCTACTTCTCCTGGAACACTTCTATATAGTCAGAATGTAACAGGTTCTATTGTCGGTACAAGCTGGAATCTATTAACACTTACTACTCCAGTACCAATCACAGGAAATGATATTTGGGTTGGTTATGAAGTTACACATGCAGCCGGCGAATTTCCTTGCGGAGTTGATGCTGGTCCTGCTGTTGTTGACGGCGATTGGATATATCTGGCTCCAGGACCATGGCAGCGTCTTTCTGTTATTGCTCCAACTTTGAATTATAACTGGAATATCCATGCTTATCTCGAAGCTGGTTCAAGCGGCAATACTTTCTTTGATAATTTCGAAGCATACCTTGTAGGTCAGCAGCTTGCTTGTCAGAATCCAACTGATTGGACAACATGGACAAATACTCCCTGCAGTGCTGTTGAAGATGCTTATATTTCTGCAAACTATGCTTACAGTGGTACAAAATCATTTGTCGTAGTTCAGAATAATGATCTTGTAAGATTACACGAAAACCTTTCAACAGGAACTTGGTATCAGGACTTTATGGTTTTCATTCCAACTGGTAATTCCGGTTACTTCAATAACCTGTCTGACTTTAGTTTTGGAACAGGTGGATACTGGGCAATGGAATGCTACTTTGATCTTGGCGGTGGTGGACGTCTGTTAACAAGTACTACCACAAATTTCTCATATCCGGTTAATAGCTGGTTCCAGGTTTCGTTGGTTATCGATCTGAATAATGATCTGGCAACGATGACTGTCAATGGTGTTCTTGTTCACACATGGCAGTGGACACTCGGTGCATCAGGTGGAACTGGTTTCTTAGTACTCGATGCAATAGATTTCTTTGGTGCAACTGCTACCGATGAAATGTATGTTGATGATTACAGATTATCGGATTCACCAATACCTGTTGAATTAACTTCATTCACAGCAGATGTGAACAACAGTGGTCAGGTTGTATTGAACTGGGCAACTGCTACAGAAATAAATAACCAGATGTTTGAAGTTGAAAGAAGAAGTGAAGCTACTGAATATTTCACTATTGGTTATGTAGAAGGTGCCGGTACAACAACTGAACCAAAGTATTACACATATACTGATAGAACAGTTGAAACAGGAAAATATTTCTACAGACTAAAACAGATTGACTTTGACGGAAGATATGAATACTCACCGGAAATTGAGATCGATG
>JANWIS010000165.1 GCA_025449775.1 Ignavibacteriaceae bacterium | reverse complement strand
GACCACAGAACGAATCTTCAGCACATTATTTCAGGAAAAGATATTGCACAGAACGGTTTCCGCATTCGATTATCTGGTTATCAGTACAGAGTCTGTCTCCGTTTCAATGAAGTTTATGATATTGATGGAAAATTTGAAAAGCTTTATCATCTGCTTAAAGGTAAAGGTGTTGTTTCTATAGATGAAGCGTTAAAAGAAATGGAACTGCTTCCATTACACAACATGTACGAAGATTTCTTTTCATCAAATAAGCTTGATAAAATAAGAACATATCTTGTTAGCAAACCGGAGAAGAAAAAAAAATCATCTGAAATTAATTTAACAGATAAAATTGAGAGTGATCTTAATACTCTTATTCTTGAATTAAGTAAATTTCTGAATGAAAAGAAGCCTGTTGAAAAAACTGATAAGATATTTCATCAACAGCTTTCTTCCTGCAAAGATTTTTACAGATTATTAATTGCAATTACAACAAAGAAGAAGCCGGCTAAATGGATAAAAGAATTAGATCATATTCTTCCTGTTAACAGCAAGCTGGAAATCAACAGAGAATTTTTATCATTAATAAATTTCTTTGTGCTCAAAAAGATTATTAATAACAATGCCGACGAACAAAAAATTAACATTCTTTTTGACAAGCTGCTTCTTTCCAAACCAATTGCGAGCATACTCGATTCACAAACCGATGGAACCAGTGTTCAACAGAATATTGAATTGATAAAAATTTTGCTGAACAGCTCTTTAAAGGAAAAGAACCCTGACACGACGGTTAATAATAAGAAATCAAAACTGTTAACACAGCCTGTCGTTGAAAAGGACAATATTTTACCTTCGATTAAAGCATTGCTAAACGAAAATATTGTGCATAACTTTCTGCTGGTAAATGTATTCGAAGGTGTAACTTATTTTAATAAAGAACGCTTTGAAGTATTTGCAAAGTGGCTGCTGATGCTGGTCCTGTTTGATATTTCAAACGGTTCTAAAGTTAAAAAAGTTGATGATAAAAAAATAAAATCGGCAGATATTGATAAAGAGATTATCAAATCATCGAAAAATATATTTGAAAAATATATTTCATTGATGAGTAAAGCTGAATCTTCCGGTTATGATTTGATCAAGTTCAAAAAAGAGCCGGAGAAAGCTGTTATCAAAAAAATAAAATCAAAACGTGTAACTAATAAAAGGAAGAATGTATGAGAATGAAAATTTTATTTGTAATGCTGGCGACTTGTGTTATTGTATCAACTGTTAAAGCACAATTCACTCTTCAGAATGCTTTCCCGAATATTACATCACTGAGCAGTCCTGTTTTTCTAACTCATTCCGGTGATGGAACAAACAGGATATTTGTTGTTGAGCAGGAAGGAAGAATAAAAGTATTTCCTAACTCCCAAACCTCAGCCACCGCAAAAACTTTTCTTGATATTACCGATCGTGTTTCTAATGGAGGTGAAATGGGTTTGCTTGGTTTGGCATTCCATCCTAATTATGACAGTAACGGATACTTTTACGTAAACTACACTGCAAATCCTCCGAGAAGAACTATCATTGCACGGTTCCAGGTTACAAGCAATCCCGATTCTGCGGATAAAAACACTGAGGTCCAATTACTTACATTCAGTCAGCCGTATTCAAATCACAATGGAGGATGGATTGGTTTTGGACCAAATGACGGTTTCCTGTACATAGCAACAGGTGATGGAGGTTCCGGTGGAGATCCTCAGAATTACGCACAGAGAATTAATACTTTGCTCGGAAAGATTCTTTGTATTGATGTTGATAGCGACTCATTATATGATATTCCTCCGACAAATCCATTTATTGATAGCACAAACGTTCAGGTAAGAAAAGAAATTTATGCATGGGGATTAAGAAATCCGTGGCGATCCAGTTTTGATGCTATCACAAACAGACTGTGGGTTGGAGATGTTGGACAAGGAGCATGGGAAGAAGTTGATATTGTTGAGAACGGAAAGAATTATGGTTGGAGATGCTATGAAGGAAATCATAATTACAATACTTCCGGCTGTAACTATCCTGAATATATTTACCCAGTTTGGGAATATGATCATGGTCAGGGATATTCAATAACCGGTGGATATGTTTACCGCGGATCAAATGTTCCTGAACTTTTAGAAAAATATATTTACGCAGATTATGGATCGAGAAGAATCTGGGCTCTTACTTACGATGGTATTAATCCGCCAACAAATCAATTGCTTCTTACAGCGGCAAGCAGCCCTTCATCATTCGGAATGGATCAGTTTAATGAGTTGTATGTAGTTGGTTTCAGTCCGAACAGGATTTACCGTTTTACACCAACAGTTACAACAGGTGAGAATGAAACCGGTCCAAATGATTTTTATATCGAACAGAATTATCCGAATCCATTTAATCCGTCTACAGTGATAAGATATAATATCCCTGAAGAAAGTACTGTGACAATAAAAATTTATGATGCTCTTGGAAAAGAAGTTCAGGTGATTGTATCAGGTACAAGTCAGAAAGGATTTTACCAAAAGGTTTGGGATGCAACAAACTGTTCTTCAGGTGTTTATTATGCCAAAATGAGTGCAGCATCTCTTTCATCGGATAAAACTTTTACAAATGTTATCAAAATGCTTTACGTTAAGTAGAGTTTGATAATAAGAGTTGTAATAAAAATTAAGGCGGTCTTCGGATCGCCTTTTTATTTGTGGTAAATCATCAGTTTGTTTACGAAATTAATATTACAGATTTTGTATCACTTCTAAATAATTGAAAAGGACATCCAGTTGAAAAAAATATTACTTCTTTTAGGAATAATTTTTCTGATTCATGCTGAAACCTCGATTGCCCAGGAAATAATAAGCATCTTCGATGAATCACATGAAAGAAATTCACAGTACTGGCTGCAAAGATTTTCTCATTCATTTTCACCAATAACATTTGAGTTTACACCAACAGTGTTTTCAGCTTTCGATAATATCAATATATCCGGACAATCAGCACCGCAGAACGAACCTTCGGTTAAGATAAGCAGAAAAAATCCAAACAGAGTTGTTGCAGCCTGGCGTGATTTCAGAACAGGAGTTCAACCTCCACTGAGAAGAGTTGGGTACAGCTTTTCAACAGACGGCGGACAAACATGGTCAATAAGTCAGCTTACTCCGCAAATCATTCCCGGTGCTCCGTTAAGCAGTGATCCTGTTGTTGGAGTTGATACTTCAGGAAATTTTTATATCTACACCGTTTCATTAAACCAATCAAACGGAAATGGTGAACTATGGCTGTTCAAATCAACTGATGAAGGAGAAACTTTTAACGAAGTTCACGAAATGGCAGTCAGTTCTTTTTTTGAAGACAAGGAATGGGCTGCAACTGATCTATCTCCGACAAGCCCTTTTGTAAATACACAATATTGCAGCTGGACAAGGTTTGCAGCAAATACAAATATTCTATTAATAAAATCTACTGATGAAGGTATTACATGGAGCTCACCTGTTAATGTTAGTGACGGCTTTGGTGGAGTTCAGGGATCTTTTCCTGCAGTTTCATCAGACGGTGAACTGTATATTGTTTGGCTAAGCTTTGAAGGATCAGGAGAAATCCGGTTTGATAAATCCACAGATGGAGGTGTAACATTCGGTACTGATAAAGTTGTAAACAGTGCATTTGATTCATGGTTTCCACACATGGCTGTCGACCTCAGCGGAGGTCCGTTCCATAATAATATTTATGTTGTTTGGAATGATACAAGAAATGGTGACGATGATGTATTCCTTTGCATTTCATCCGATGCCGGAGAAACCTGGTCATCTGCAATAAGAATAAACAACGATCCGATCGGGAACAATAAAGTTCAATACTGGCCATCGATTGCAATTAGTGAATTTGGTGAGATTGTGATTTTATTTTATGACAGCAGGAACACACCGAATAACAATATTATTGAAGCATACATTGCCCGCTCGACTGACGGCGGTTTAACATTTACTAATGAACTTCTAAGCACTGTTCCTTCACCAACAGCTATTCCCAATTCTGATGTAAGATTCGGAGATTATATCAACATAGATTTTTACGGAGGAAATATTGTTCCTGTCTGGACAGACGAACGAGCCGGTGGATTTGATATGGATATTTATACTGGATTAATACCTCCAATAGTTCCTGTTGAATTAATAAGTTTCACTCATAGAATTGAAAATGGAAAAATAATTCTCGATTGGGTTACAGCAACAGAGCTGAACAATATGGGTTTTGAAATACAGAGAAGTAATGATAATAATATTTTCGTTACGATCGGATTTGTTGAAGGAAGTGGAATTTCAACAACTAACAAACATTATAATTTTACAGATGAAGGAATTTCTGGAACAGTTTATTACAGATTGAAGCAGGTTGATTTTGACGGCAGCTACAATTACTCACAAGTAATTGAAGTGAATGGAGTAACAATTTCTACAATACAGCTTGAACAGAATTACCCGAACCCGTTTAATCCTATAACAACAATTAAGTATCAGCTTGGCAATGATGGATTTATAAACCTGAAGGTATTCAATACACTTGGTGAAGAAGTTGCAGAGCTTGTTAATGAATTTCAGAAAGCTGGAAGTTATCAGATTAATTTTGATACTCGTTATTCTGATGAAGGTCAGAATCTTACAAGCGGAGTTTATATTTATAAACTAAGTGCCGGAAATTATTTAGAAAGTAAGAAGATGATTTTGATAAAGTGAAAGAGAAAAATAATTTTTAATCGATATTACATTCCATTCATTAATCTGAGGAGAATAACTCTTGAAACATTTTCGATTACATCATCTGCTCCTTGCAGCAAGCATAATGAACTCACAACTTTTTTTAACAGAGACATTAGCCCAATGGTCAACTGACCCGCTTGTCAACAATCCAATCTGCACAACAGCAGACCAGCAGCAAGGTTCATGGATTGTAAGTGATGGAAGCGGTGGTGCAATCATCACCTGGTGGGAATATAATCTTACAACATCCGATTATAATATTTTTGCACAGCGAATAGATTCGGATGGCATAATCCGATGGACCAACAATGGTGTTGCAATCTGTATAAACTCTCTCCATCAACATAATCCTGTAATAACGAGTGATGGAAACGGCGGTGCAATAATTGCCTGGCAGGATAACCGCAGTGGAAATGCAGACATTTATGCTCAACGAATAAATGGAGATGGAGTTGTGCAATGGGATGCCGATGGTGTAGCAGTATGTGATACGATATCAGATCAAACTTTTCCTCAATTAATTTCTGACGGTAACGGTGGTGCCATTGTAACCTGGCAGGATCTTCGTGGAGGCTCAAATTATAAACCTTATGCACAAAGAATAGATGCTAATGGTAATGGTCATTGGACACCAGATGGAGTATCACTATCCACAAATACTGCTGAGACACCTCATTTAATAAGTGACGGAAATGGTGGTGCAATTATAACCTGGCATCAATATACTGGTGTTTTCCCCGCTGGAAATTTCGACATTATAGCACAACAGATAAATGCAAATGGTCTCCTCGGTTGGGGCATCAATGGTCTTGTCCTTTGTAATTTGACAACTGAACAATTGCGTCCCCAAATCGTAAGCGATGGCAGCAATGGAGCTATCATTATTTGGGAAGATTACAGGAATGGACCTTCTTACAGTAATTTGTATGCACAAAAAGTTAATTCAAGTGGAGTTGTAGAATGGACATCGAATGGTGTTCTTGTTATTCCAAATACTCTATCCCAGATACAACAAAAATTATTGAGTGATGGAAACGGTGGAGCCTATGTTACGTGGAAGTATACAAGCGGTGGAATTGCAAATACTATTTATGCTCAGCGTCTTAACTCTGGAGGAATTCCACAATGGGCGCCTGATGGAGTTAGTATTGCATCAGCCGGTGATTCAAGAGATCCATTCATTTCTACAGATGGTGGAACGGGAGCTATTATTTCCTGGTATGATTACAGAGGTTCAGGTAACGGAGATATTTTCGCTCAAAAAATAAATTTATCTGGTGCAATAATGTGGACAGTTAACGGAGTAGATGTTTGCAGAAATCAGGAAGGTCAGGTTTTTCCCCAGTCAGTTGCAGATGATATCGGAGGTACGATTATAAGTTGGGTTGACGCCCGGAATAGCAGTACTAACTCGACAGATATTTATGCACAACGAGTCAACTCTGATGGAACCTTGGGCAGTGCAACTGATGTAAATGAAAATGAAAATTCTTTACCGCAAACATTCACACTCGAACAGAATTACCCGAACCCGTTTAATCCAACAACTAAAATAAGCTGGCAATCACCTGTCACAAGCTGGCAGACTTTGAAGGTGTTCGATCTTCTCGGTCGTGAAATTGTTACACTTGTTGATGAAGAAAGACCAGCAGGCAGTTATGAAATAATATTCGATGGAAAAAATTTACAAAGCGGAATTTATTTTTACCAGCTTACTTCAGACAATTTCAAAAAGAGCATAAAAATGCTGCTGATAAAATGAGAAAGTTATAGAACATCTTAGTTTTATTTGATCTTCTGATAGTGATTTTTTATTTGCAACTATTCTGCAAATAATTATTTTTGCTTCAGATGAAAAACTATGATACTTTATCAGAAGCAATCAGCGATTTGATGCAACGCGGTTATACTTGTAATTTCAATTTGAAAGAGAACTGTATTGAGTATTCCGGAACCAGCATCAGCCTTATGCCTGATGAATTTGAGATTGATGAAGTTCATCGTTTTGAAGGCGACACCGATCCGGGTGATGAGAATATTCTTTTTGCAATTTCTTCTGCCAAACACAACATCAAAGGATTATTGGTAAATGCGTTCGGTATGTATTCTGATAGTTTTTCCGCCGAACTGATTTCAAAACTGAACATAAAAAAATAACTATAAAACATTTCATTCCACTTTCAATTCTTTATTTCTGCTTGCAAACTGTCTCCAAACTCTTCCAATCTAAACCTTCATATCATACAGATAATTTGCAACTATTCTGCATTTAATTATTTTTGCATCAACAGCCAGCCGTTTACATCTGATAACACTCCAAACGGCACACGAGCCATTAAGTGAAAAATATTTTCAAAAAACCAATTGAGAATTTTATGAGCAGACAAATTTTGGTATCAGGATTTTGTTTTGTTTTAATTTTAATTTCTTCAAACAATTCCTTTGCTCAGTGGGAACCGGATGTTCGTCTTACTAATGATTCATTTGGTTCTTTTACAAACTACCATTATGCTCCGTGTATTGCTGTAACCGGTGATACTTTACATATCGTATGGACTGATAACAGTAGTATGATTGCGAATGAAACACGCTACTCCCGTTCTATTGATGGTGGTCAATCATGGGACCGTGATACTATATTATCAAGCGGTGGAAATAATTCCTGGAACTCTTCAATTATTGTAAACGATCAATATCTTTACGTAGTTTGGGTTGACCAGCGTGATGGTCAAGATGAAATTTATTTCAAGCGATCATCGGACGCAGGTACTACCTGGATGTCGGATGACCGGATAACAAATACTTCACTTAATTCGGTTAAACCTTCCTTCGCAGCCACCGGTTCGGATGTACATGTAGTTTACAGAGACCACGGGCTGATGCAGGCAGGAGATATTCGTTATAGAAGATCTACAAATTATGGAGGTTTTTGGAATATCAATACTCAGCTTACAAATGACCCGGCAATTTCTGATTATCCCAAAGTAGCAGTATCCGGACAAGTTGTGCACGTAGTTTGGTCTGATACCCGGGACGGGAACTACGAAATATATTACAAGCGTTCTTCAGACAGAGGTGTTAATTGGAGTTTGGACACACGTTTGACACTTGATGCCAACGGTTCCGGTCTCCCTCAAATTGCAGTTTCCGGTTCATTGGTTCATCTTCTATGGCAAGATGATCGTGAAGGAACTGCTGAAATATACTATAAGCGGTCAACCGATGAAGGACTAAGCTGGTTATCAGATATTCGGTTAACAGATGTTGACTCTTTTTTGTCGCAAGCTCCTTCCATTGCAGTTTCGGGTTCTATCATACATCTGATCTGGTTGGACGATCGTGACGGAGATCGTGATCTTTACCACAAACGTTCGACCGATAATGGTAATAGCTGGAGCGAAGATGAAAGACTTACTAATAACCCGGCAATTTTAGAAAATCATTCTGTAACAGTTTCAGGTCAGGCTGTTTATGTTGTATGGACAGATTATCGAGATGGAGGTAATGGTGAGATTTATTATAAATGCAACCCAACCGGCGAACCGACCGATGTTGAAATTATTAATGACGAAATTCCAAACGAGTATATATTATTTCAAAACTTTCCAAACCCGTTTAATCCATCAACAAAAATTAAATTCAGTATTCCACCTGTCACTCTTCGACAGGCTCAGAGTGACAATTGGGTAACATTAATAGTTTATGATATTCTAGGAAGAGAAATTACAACTTTAGTGGATGAAGAAAAACCAGCCGGAAGTTATGAAGTGATATTTGATGGAAAAAATTTACCAAGCGGAATTTATGTTTATCAGCTTATTGCTGGCAATTTCAGAGATTCTAAAAAGATGCTGTTGATCAAGTAATTCAGTAGTTGAAGAGGAAAATTAATTTATGGAAAAAAATATCCCGGCTGTGCATATAAAAAGCAATGAGATTGAATGGAAGCCATTGATAGAAGATGGTATAAAAACAGAAGGAATATTTGTAAAAATTTTAAGGTATGATGAAAAGTCTAAAAGATCACCAACTATACTTCTAAAATTTGAACCGGGAGCCAGTTATCCTGCACATAATCATCCGGGTGGTGAAGAAGCTTTTGTGCTTGAAGGAGAAGTTAAATTCGGAAACCACAATTTATCTGCCGGGGATT
>JANWIS010000164.1 GCA_025449775.1 Ignavibacteriaceae bacterium | reverse complement strand
TTTGGATTCGCTGACAGGATAATCCACTTCCACTGATCTTTTTTTAATGTCGTCAAGTGAATCTTTAATTTCCTTTTTCTTCTCATCTTCAAGATAATCGATAAAAAGAATTCCGCGTAAGTGATCATTTTCATGCTGCATAACTCGTGCAAGAAGTTCGTCTGCTTCAATCGTTTGTTCCACAAGATCTAAATCCTGGAAAACAATAGTAATTTTTTTTGGTCTATTAATTTCTGAACGAATTCCAGGAATACTGAGACAACCTTCTTCATAAGGTACTTTTTCATCAGAATAATTTTTTATCTTCGGATTAATCAGAACTATCGGTTTTATATCTTCGTATCCTTCAACCTGTGATACATCTATAACAAAAATTGATTTGTTCGCTCCAACCTGGTTAGCAGCAATCCCGATCCCTTTTGCATTCCTCATAGTATCAAACATATTCTTAACAAGCTCGATAGTTTCGTTATCTACCTTTGTTACTTTGCTTACTTTTTTCCGCAGGATCTTATCGCCGTAAAGTGTTATTGGAAGCAGTGACATTAATTTTTTTTATATATATTTTTGTTAAAAATTAGTTTTGTATTTGATAGTAAAAATAAATATTAAGATTGCAAGAATAAAGGGATTAGAAATCAGACAACAAGCAGCTTTCCATCTTTCATTATCAATTTATCATCCATCCAGACTGTCGGTTTTTTAACCACGCCATCAAGGTGGATGGGAACATTTATACTTCCACCCATCGAAACATTATTTCCAAGTGCAATATGAATTGTTCCCATAACTTTTTCATCTTCTAATAAAACTCCGCTAAGTTTTGCAGAAGCATTTGTTCCGATTCCAAACTCAGCAATATTTCTCGCATCTTTTCCAACGGCGTCAAGCTGCTTCACTAATTTCTTCGCAAGAACCCCTCCGGTTATTTTTGTTGCGTAACCGTTCTCAACTTCAATCCTGATGTTTGTATTTTTTATTAATCCAAGTCCTGCAAATGAACCGTCGGTAACAAAAACTCCGTTTGAAGTTCCTTCAATTGGTGCAAGAAAAGTTTCGCCTGTTGGAAGATTTCCGCTTTCTCCTTTTGCATGAAATAATCCTTTGCTTGCATATGCAGTTCTTCCTTTTATGCTGAAGGAAATATCGGTTCCGGCTGGTGCTGTAACTTTTATTGTGCTTCCGGTTTCTAAAATTTCTTTAAGCTTTATTGATCTTTTTGAAATAGATTTATAATCAGCATTCATTCCACGTATCATTACTTCTTTTGTAATTCCCGGAAAAGTTGCGATGCGTACACCTTTTGCTGAAGCTGCTCTTCTTGCATCTGTATGTGTTAAAGATTTTGCAGTTGGACAGAATACAACATCAAACTTCTGCATTAATTCTGAAATTTGAGCTGGCGGTTCTTCGCCGTTTATTTTTCCTGATTTCATTTCAACAAGCAAAGTAAAATATCCAAGTCCGATTGCATTTTCATAAAGTGATAAACCAATTTCTCTTTTCATTTCATCAGTAATGACAAGAATTTTTTCATCCTTCTTCGCTCCCATACAATCACGTATTGCAATTATAGAAGCTGAATCGAGTTTAGTAAGTTTTTTCATTCTGTTTAAATGTAAATATTATCCTAATCAAAAGGTATGCTGATGGTAAGAACACCGGTCGCAAAAAATCCTCCGCTGTCTATGATATCATCATTTGCACCAAGTTCAATTCCATCCTCTTTGTCAACAACAGTCTCAATTGCAAAGAATGAATATCCACCGAGAATTTCAATTGAGATATAAGGAGGAAAAGGATAGTAAACAAAACCGGCATCAGCAGAGAAACCAATATTTGATTCTGAAGATTCAAACTCCTGTTTTGAATCTCCAAAAGAAACTGAATGAATTTCATTTGTAAGATTTGCAGAGTTGAATGTCATTAAAGCATCGAGAATTCTTAAATCAAAATTTTTTCCGAGAATATAAGATAGACCAATACCAAGTCCCCAGCTGTTAAGTTCAACTTCAATTTCCTGAGTTTCATCACCTGAACCAGCTTCCTGACGTTCTTTTACCGACTGGTAATAAAATTTAAATGCTGCAAGAATATCTTCCTTCCTTATCCCGATAATATTTGCTCCAACTCTCCATCCATGTGCAAATCCGAAATCATCAAAATTCTCATTAAGATTTGGATCACTTGTTATAAGTTCATTCAATCCTGATGCACTGTATTGTTGAAAGCCGTATCCACCAAATATTCCGCTTCCAAGTATTGATGAAAAAATACTTCCAGCTCCGCAGCAATCATCCTGTGCCTTGGATTGCTCAGAGTTAAATACAAAAGTAATTATAATGAAAAGTATCAGTAGAATTTTTTGCATAAAGAAATCTCCGGTAATTTGAAATTATTTTAGAACAATTATTTAAAATCTATTTTATTTTAGAAAGTTTTTTCTTCATACCAAGTTCAAGTCCGTACGAATCCTTTCCTTTCTCAGATTTACGAAGGAAGAATGCAAACATTAATCCGAGAAACCCAAGTATTGAAAATATCCACATACCAACTTTGTAACCGTCAGGATTCTGTACACTAGCTTGTGATGAATCATTTACAAATCCGATTAACATATTAAATCCAAACAATCCTATATTTTGAATCATCGTCATCAACCCGTATGCAGTTCCAAGCTTTGATTGATCTACAATAATTGCAACAGAAGGCCACAACACTGCCGGAACTAATGAGAATGCAATCCCCATCATCAGCATCGGGATTATAAGATAGGCTGGAATGGCAGAATGAATATCTAAAAAATTAACGTCGATATTGATGAACCCACTGATTCCAAATGGAGTTGCAAGATCTAATTTGTACGCCATCATTAAATAAACCGGGATGATAAGGAGAGAACCAAACATCATCAGCAGTGATCTTTTTCCAATCCTGTCTGACATCAATCCAAATAATGGAGTGAATATCATTGCTGCAAGAGTTAGGATACTCGAAAGATTTCCTCCCACTTCCCTGCTTGTTCCATGAGCTTCCTGAAAAAATTTAATAGCAAATGTTTGGAAAGGAAACATTGCCGAATAAAATGTAACGCACAAAGCTGTTACAAACCAAAAAGCTTTTGGGAATTGGAAAATTTCCTTGATGATAATTTTATCTTGTGAACCTTCCCTTGGCAATGAATAATTTTTTGACGTGTATAAATCCAGGAAGAAATAAATTGCCACACAAAGGAAAGCAAACACACCAGCCCAAACGGTAATCCAAAGAGGTGATTGCCAATATTCATAAAGATCTCTTCCCCAGCTTGGAGAATTCAATGCGAGGAATGATCCGAATCTGGCGATGGTAAGATTTAATCCAAACGCAAATGAAAGTTCTTTACCTTTAAACCATCTTGCAATAATTGTTGTAACGGCCACAATCATTGATTCGGCACCGAGTCCGAATACCAGTCTGCCTGATGCCATTAACCAGATATTTCCTGTTAAAGCAGTTATAACTGCACCAAGTAAAATTAATGCAGTAAAGATTATTACTGAAGTTCTTGTTCCAATCCTGTCAATAAGCAATCCACCAACAAGAACCATAATAATATTCGGAAAGCTGTAAATTGCATTAAGCAAACCAATGTTTGAATCTGAAAAACCTAATTGAGTTTTAAGAAGATCTGCAAGCGGTGAGATACTGTCATAAATATAATAGTTGCCGAACATTCCAAGGCTGACAAGAAGCAATGCCATCCACCGGATGAATACTGTTGGTTCAGGTTTGGCAGAAGTATTTAGATTCATTGAATCGATTTACACTGCATATACTTTTTTGAAAGTTTGTCAGTCTGAATAAAATTTAATTTGAAGGAATATTCTTCAAAGAATTTACAAGTTGATTCCAGAATTCCGGTACGGTATCAATTTTCAATTTTTCATCCGGTGAATGAACTCCGTACATAGTAGGTCCGAAAGAGATCATATCCATATCCGGATATTTTTCTTTTATAATACCGCATTCTAATCCGGCGTGAATAGCAGTCACTTCCGGTTCTTTGCCGTACATTCTTGTGAATGTGGATTTAAAGACTTTGAGAATTTCAGATTTGATATCAGGCTTCCATCCCGGGTAACCATCGTTGTAAGAAACCTCAGCACCTGCAAGTAAAAAAACTGAAGTAACCATATTTGTTATATCTTCATTCTCTGAAGCAACAGAACTTCTCTGACTTGTTACAATATTTATATGCTTACCACTTGTTTCGACTACTGCAAGGTTGTTAGAAGTCTCCACCATTCCGGGAATATCATTTGACATTTTTATTACACCATGTGGAACTGCATAAAGAGCATCAACTAATTTTCTTTGTGTTTTTTCATCTAATAATTTCTGAGGCATCTGGTGAGCATCAATCGAAACATTTAAGGTCTGCTCAACAGCTTCAAATTCTTTTTTTACAGTTTCATTAAAATTTGTTACAAACTTTTTCAGCTTCTTCTGATCTTTTTTCGGAACTGCAACAATTGCAAATGCTTCACGTGGAATTGCATTGTGTTTATTTCCACCATTAATTTCTGCAAGTCTGATTTTATTATTACGAGAATAAGCCCATATCAATCTGTTCAGAATTTTTACTGCATTTCCTCTTCCAACATGAATTTCAAGTCCTGAATGACCACCTTTTAACCCTGCTACTTTTATTTCGAATGAAGAGTGGTTCTTCGGAGCTTTCTCTAACTTTGATTTGAATTTTGATCTTGTATTTTTTCCACCTGAACATCCTATGAATAAAGTTCCAAGTTCTTCAGAATCCATATTAATAAGAATATCAGCCTTTAACCAGCCCTTCTTTAAATTTGAAGCTCCTGTTAATCCTGTTTCTTCATCCAGTGTAAACAGTGCTTCGAGCGGACCGTGTTCAATGTCTTTCGATTCGAGTACAGCCAAAGCTGCTGCAGCACCAACTCCATTGTCAGCACCAAGAGTTGTTCCTTTTGCTTTCACCCATTCGCCATCTATATAAGGATGTATTGGATCTTTATCAAAATCATGTTCAACATCACGATTCTTTTCGCAAACCATGTCTATATGAGATTGAAGAACAACTTTTTTTAATTTTTCTTTTCCAGCAGTAGCCGGCTTCCTAATCAAAATATTTCCAAACTTATCCCGTTCAATTTCTAATCCCAATTTTTTTCCAACTGAAATAACGTATCCTGCAATCTTTTCTTCCTTCTTTGATGGACGGGGATATTTACAGATTTCTTCAAAGTGATTCCAGATAAGTGAAGGTTTTAAATGACCAAGTATTTCTCCCATCCTGATTACCTTTCGAGATTATTCCAATAACAATGAATAAAAATTATTTAATCGATTACTCATTTTTTCCTTGATGCTTTATATAGAATGTAGCCCATGACTGAAAAGAAAATTACTCCAAGTATTTCGTAACCTGAAGTTCCCAGAATTCCTT
>JANWIS010000163.1 GCA_025449775.1 Ignavibacteriaceae bacterium | reverse complement strand
GGGATCCGGAAAATCCGAAGCTTGCACTTGCGTTGGATGTTCTTGCACCTGAAGGTTACGGTGAAATAATTGGTGGAAGCCAGCGAGAAGATAATCTTGATGAGCTTCTACACAGGATCAAAGATCATAATCTTCCTCAACAAGTATTTGAATGGTATCTTGATTTAAGAAGATACGGTAGTGTTCCTCATGCTGGTTTTGGAATTGGACTGGAAAGAACTGTCAGCTGGATTTGCGGTCTTGAACACTTAAGGGAAGCTATTCCGTTTCCAAGAATGATATACAGGAATACTCCGTAGTTCATAAAATTTGAAAATAAAAAATTATATATCGTAAATGACACTTGAAGTAATTTTATTTATCCTGTTCGGATTAATCTGTATAATTTCTGCGGTGCTGATGGTTACACGTCCGAATCCAATTATATCTGCGTTATTTTTAGTGCTGAACTTTTGTTCGCTTGCCGGACTTTATTTAATCCTTAATGCACAATTTATTGCTGTTGCCCAGGTTATAGTTTATGCCGGGGCAATTATGGTTTTCTTCCTATTTGTAATTATGCTTTTGAACCCGGAAAAAGAAAAAAGATTTTTAGAGCACAAACCGAAATTAAAAATATTCACAATAGTGGTAGTTGCATTAGTGTTAATACAATTAATCTATATGATATTTCTTGCTCACCCTAATGATTCAATGACAAATAAAGTTTCAGAGAGTGTTAATGCAGGAACTATTGAAAGTATTGGCAGAGAAATGTTTACAAATTATGTCTTACCATTTGAAGCTGCCGGATACTTATTGCTTGCAGCAACAATTGGTGCACTGGTTCTTGCAAAAAAGAAATTCGAGTAGAAAATGCAAATACCAATCGAATATTATCTCGTACTAAGTGCTTTTATGTTTTCCGTTGGAATTGTTGGAGTATTAACCCGCAGAAATGCGATAATAGTTTTTATGAGTGTTGAGTTGATGTTAAACTCAGCAAATCTTGCACTGGTTACTTTTTCATCTTATTTAGGTGATACTACAGGACAGCTATTTGTATTCTTTGTAATGGCAGTAGCTGCTGCTGAAGCTGCTGTTGGTCTGGCAATTATCATTGCAATCTTCAGGAATAAGCTTACAGTTAACATCGATGAAATAAATATTCTTAAATGGTAACATTATAAATATGATTGATCTGATTTACTTAACTGTTCTTTTTCCTTTACTGGGATTTTTATTTAACGGAATATTAGGACCGAAAATAAGAAGTGAAAAAGTTATCGGAATTGTTGGAAGCAGTGCAATCGGCATTCCTTTTATTGTAACAGTTGGTGCATTAATTCAAACACTTTCTCTTCCCGTCGATCAGAGACTTAATATCGCAACACTTTTCCAATGGATAAATGTTGCCGGGTTGAATATTAATTTCTCCTACCAGGTTGATCAACTTTCATTACTGATGTCCTTAATTGTAACTGGAGTTGGATTTATAATCCATGTTTACTCGATCGGGTATATGCATGGAGATAAAAGTTTCTGGAGATTCTTTGCATATCTGAATCTTTTCATTTTTGCAATGATGAATCTTATTCTCGCTGATAATTTTCTTTTGCTGTTCCTTGGCTGGGAAGGAGTTGGTCTCTGTTCATATTTGTTGATAGGATTTTGGTATGACAGAAAATTTGAAAACAGCACAACATCTTCTGCAGGACTTAAAGCATTTGTTGTAAACAGGATTGGAGATTTTGGATTTTTATTAGGAATGTTTCTCATCTATTCAACCTTTGGAACTTTAGTTTTCACAGATGTTTTCTCAAGAGCAGTTGCATTTGATGTTCCCGAACATATCTTCACATTAATTGCATTATTCCTTTTTATTGGTGCTGTTGGAAAGTCTGCACAGATTCCATTATTCGTCTGGCTTCCGGATGCAATGGCTGGTCCAACACCTGTTTCAGCACTTATTCATGCAGCTACGATGGTTACTGCAGGAGTTTATATGGTTGCCCGTTGCAATATCATTTATGCATCGGCTCCAACTGCAATGATGGTTGTTGCAGTTTTTGGAATATTTACTGCATTTCTTGCAGCAACAATTGGTCTTGTTCAGAATGATATTAAAAAAGTGCTTGCTTACTCAACAGTTAGTCAGCTTGGTTACATGTTTTTAGCAATGGGAGCCGGAGCTTTCTCAGCCGGAATATTTCATGTAATGACTCATGCTTTTTTTAAAGCGTTACTTTTTCTTGGAGCCGGATCAGTAATTCATTCCATGCACGAAGCCCAGGATATCAGGAAATACGGTGGATTAAAAAAATATATGCCGGTTACTTATGCAACTTTTCTTATTGCTGCAACTGCTATCTCTGGCATTCCACCACTTTCAGGATTTTTTAGCAAGGATGAAATTCTGTGGTACTCGTACTCAAATCTCGGAATAATTTTTTGGCTGCTTGGATTGATTACGGCAATGTTCACCGCATTCTATATGTTCAGACTTTACTTTATGACTTTCGAAGGACAGGAAAAATTTTCCGCCAAAGGCGGATCCGAAGTTGGCGGAGATCACCACAAGCTTCATCCTCATGAATCTCCAAAATTGATGACCGTTCCATTAATTATTCTCGCTGTGCTTTCTATAATCGGCGGATTTATAGGAATACCCGAAATATTTTCAGGTGAACATGGAAATATTTTTCACAGCTGGCTTGCACCCGTTTTTAAATTAGCTGAATTCAAGATGATGAATATCAGCAGTCACTCACATTTTGAAGAACTGGTGCTAATGATTGTTTCTGTAGCTGCTGCTGCAAGTTCAATTTTCTTTGCAAGACATATTTATCTCAAAAAACCTGCGATTGCTGAAAAGTTTTCTTCAGGATTTAAAGGAGCATATAATATTCTTCTCAATAAATATTTTATTGATGAAGTTTATGAAGCATCAATTGTAAAGCCGATGGTTAAAGGTTCAGAAAATATTTTATGGAAGATTGCAGACAATAAAATGATAGATGGATTGATTAATTCGTTGGCAAAATTAGTCGGAAGTGTTTCTAACAATATTAGAAAAATTCAGACTGGTGTTGCACAATCTTATGCACTTGTAATGATTCTCGGGATATTAGTTGCTCTTTTCTGGATAATAATAAGCTACTCGTAAATGGAACAATCATTATTAATAACATACTTGCTTGCTATCCCATTGATCGGTTCATTACTGCTTATTTTTATTAATAAAAAGAATGAACAATTAATTAAATATTTCGGTATTGCCGTTTCACTTCTTGCATTTGTTGTTTCACTGATAATTTATTTTGGTTTCAATGATCAGTCAGGTGAATTTCAGTTCATACATAAATTCGATTGGGTAAAAGATCTTAATATCAGTTATCATGTCGGAGCAGATGGTTTATCCATAATATTAATTCTTCTTACAACATTCCTCACACCGCTTACATTACTTTCAAGCTGGAACAGTATTAAGAGAAATCTTAAAGAGTTTATATTCTTCATGCTCATTTTGGAATTGGGAATGCTTGGAGTATTTGTTTCACTCGATATGTTTTTATTTTATGTCTTTTGGGAAGCGATGCTCATCCCTCTGTATTTTATAAGTGGAATCTGGGGCGGTGAGAGAAAAATTTATGCATCGATTAAATTTTTTATTTATACGATGGCAGGCAGTCTGCTGATGCTTGTAGCCATTATCTGGCTCATAGTTTATTCTTCCAATCTTCTCGGAGGATTTACATCAAATCTTCTTGATCTATATAAAACAGGACCGACAATCGATACAACTATCCAGGGATTTTTATTTCTGGCTTTTGCATTAAGTTTTTCAATAAAAGTTCCATTATTTCCATTTCACACATGGCTGCCAGATGCACACGTTGAAGCACCGACTGCCGGAAGTGTTATTTTAGCCGGAGTTCTGCTGAAGATGGGTACTTATGGATTTCTTAGGTTTAATCTTCCTCTATTTCCACAGGCTTCAATTGATTATGCTATCCCGATTTCTATTCTTGCGGTCATCGGAATAATTTATGGTGCATTGGTTGCAATGGTTCAGACTGATATGAAAAAATTAGTTGCATATTCTTCTGTCTCTCACCTCGGATTTGTAATGCTCGGAATATTTGCACTCAACCAGGAAGCAGTGCAAGGTTCGATGATTCAAATGATTAATCATGGACTTTCAACAGGGGCACTTTTTCTATTAGTTGGAATGATCTACGAAAGAACTCATACAAGAAAAATTTCAGATTATGGTGGAATAGCTAAACTTGTTCCGTTCTTTTCATTTGCATTACTATTTACTTCACTATCTTCAATTGGATTACCGGGGTTAAATGGATTTGTTGGTGAGTTTTTGATTTTAACAGGAGCATTTAAATCTACTGTATTGGATAGCTGGTGGTTTGCAGCATTTTCTGCAACAGGAGTTATCTTTGCGGCTGTTTATCTCTTATGGATGTACAAGAAAATTGTTTTTGGTGAAGTGACCAATCCGAATCTTAATTCATTAACCGATTTAAATCGACGAGAGAAATTGGTTTTGGCTCCGATTTTTGTTTTTATTATCTGGATTGGAATTTATCCGGGGACGTTTTTAAAAATTACTGATAAGACTTCAGAAAATATTATCAGACTTGTAACTTCACCTCAAAATCAATTACCAGTTGAGAATGTTGATGTTCCTTAACATCCAAATAAATTTTAGAAGATTAATATTGATTAACCATGTTAAATAACATTCAGGAATTTTATAATATTCTGCCAATTGTAATACTTGGCGGTGGAATTATTTTATCAGTTTTCATTGAACTTTACTCGCAAAAAAGTGAGAGTGTATTGCCATGGTTTTCAATTCTTATTTTTCTTTCCGCAGGATTTTATTCTCTTCTCACTGTAGCCAACGAGTCTATAGTTTTGCAGAATATGCTTTCCACAGGTGGGCGAACAAATATTTTTTATTTCATTTTCAATATCGGAGCTGCACTCGTTTGTCTTCTCTCAGTCGATTATACAAAAAAATATGGAATGAATTATGGAGAATATTATATTTTAATCCAGAGCTCAGTACTTGGAATGATGTTGATGGCTGGTGCAAAAGATTTTTTTATGATATTTCTCGGGCTCGAAATTATGTCAATCTGTTTTTATGTGCTTGCCGGTGTAAACAGAAAAAAAGAAAAAGCAATAGAAGCATCGCTCAAATATTTTCTTTTAGGTGCTTTTGCAACCGGATTTCTTGTATATGGAATAGCACTTATTTACGGCACAGCACAATCCACATCGATTGACATAATAACTTCTAAGTTCACTGAACTTTCAGGCAATATCATTTTTTTAGTTGGAGTATTACTTTTCCTTATCGGCTTCTCATTTAAAATTGCAGCTTTCCCGTTTCATATGTGGGTTCCTGATGTCTATCAAGGTTCACCAACAACTATAACGGGATTGTTTTCAACAATCGGAAAAGCTTCGGCATTTGCTGCAATTATAGCTTCACTTACAGCATTATTTTCTGGTGGATTTCAAAGCTTGTTTCTTCCTTATTTATCTGTGCTTGCAGTCTTCTCAATGTTATTTGGAAGTATTGTTGCAATTGCACAGAGTGATATAAAAAGAATGCTTGCATATTCATCAATCTCGCATGCTGGTTATATATTAATTGGATTAGCTTCAGGAACACCAGTTGGAGTTGCCGGAGTTGTTTTCTACCTGGCTGTTTATACTTTTATGAATCTTGCAGCGTTCGGAATTATTTCTCTAATTGAAGGAGAAAATGACGCAAATCTTGAAATCGATACTTATTCTGGATTAGGATCGAGAAATCCCGTACTCGCGGCATTATTATCTTTAATAATGTTTTCGCTTGCCGGGATTCCGCCATTGGCTGGTTTCTTCGCTAAGTACTATGTCTTTATTGCAGCGATAAAATCAGGTTTAACGTGGCTTACAATTCTCGGAATTGTCTCGAGTCTTATCAGTGTTTATTTTTATCTGAGGATTGTTGTCCTGATGTATTTTAAGGAAAGAGAGACAGAAATTACTTACTCAAAAAGTTTCAGTGGTATGCTTGGAGTTGTGATATCCGTACTGTTAGTAATATTGTTAGGAATATTCCCTGGTTCATTACTGGATTTGATCATAGCATATCTTTAATTTCTATTTAACCGTTTAGCTCAATATTAAGAATTATTTTTTCTTACTCAAATGATTCCTCTCTATTCTACAAAACAAATCCGTGAAGTTGATGAATATGCTATAAAAAAAATTGGCATTCCCGGAATCATTTTAATGGAAAATGCCTCGAGAGAAATCTTTCAAAAAATTAATGAGCGGTTCCCCCAATTTGCTCAATCTAAAATCGGGTTCGTTTGTGGTAAAGGAAATAACGGAGGTGATGGATTTGCTTCTGCCAGGCATTTTGCAAATGCAGGATACGAAGTTATAGTAATCTATCTCGGGTTCGAAAACGAAATGTCTACTGATTGCAGATTTAACTTCAGAATACTAAAAAAACTTTCATCCACCAATAAAAATTTAATATTAAAGAAGTTTACTTTTGTGACCACTCTTAATGCTTTAAGGAATTGTAAAATCATCTGCGATGCTCTGCTTGGAAGCGGTACCAAAGGATCATTAAAAGAACCGTACCTTTCGATCATATCTGCATTAAATAAAATAAAATCAACTAAAGTTGCTATCGATATTCCAACAGGATTGAATGCTGACAGCGGTTATTCAGAAAATTCTTTCAATGCAGATTTTACAATCACACTTGGTCAGTTTAAAAAAGGATTATTTTTTGGTGATGGATTTGTTACATCAGGAGATATAGAAAAAGGTGAAATCGGAATACCAGAAACATTTTATGAAAAGTTTATTCCCAGTGAATTTCTGGTCGAACCTGAAGATGCTATTGCTGGAGTACCTGTAAAGAAAAAAAATCTTCATAAATATTCTGCCGGTAAAGTTCTTACGATTGCAGGTTCCGGTTCATTTCCCGGGGCTGCTGTACTAGCCTCATCTTCAGCATTAAAGATTGGAGCCGGCTCATCAATACTCTGTTTTCCAAAATCTGTAAGAGAACTTGTTCATAAAAAATTAGGTGAAGTGGTAGTAAAAGATTATGAAGATCTCGGAAATGAATTTCTTTCGGAAAAAAACCTGAAAGAACTTAATGACAGACTAAATTGGGCTGATGTTGTAGCTATCGGTCCGGGACTCGGCAGACAGAATGAAACACAGAAAGCGTTATTATCACTTCTTAAAAAGTATAAGCATAAAAAAATTGTGGTAGATGCTGATGCAGTTTTTGCATTAGGCAATGGCAGATATAAGAAATTAAATCTTCGTAACTGTGTACTTACACCTCATCATGCTGAATTTGTGAATCTTATAGGAATAACAAGTTCTGAATTAAAGAAGGATATTTTAAAATACGGGAGAGCTTTTGTCAAAAGAACTAAATCATTTCTCGTTCTTAAAGGAGCTCCTACAATTATCTTCACACCTTCCGGGGAAGCACTCATCAATACAACAGGAAACCCTTCATTAGCAAAATTTGGAACAGGGGATGTGCTTACCGGGTTCATTGCGGGATTAATTTCTCAGCAAAAAAATATTGAGAATGCTATTTTAACAGCCGTTTACCTTCACGGATTAGCTGCAGATATTCTATCGCAAAAAAGAACTAAGCTTGATATTCTTGCATCAGATATTCAAAATTATATTTCTCAAACTATAAAATTCCTGGAAAAATCTATTGCTTAAATATTTAGAGAAAAGAAAAATCTGGCTGATCTATATTCCTTTAACAATTTACTGGGTGATGTTGTTCACAGCTACAAGTCTTCCAGCATATAATTTACCTAGTCTCGGATTTTATGATAAATTGAATCACCTTTCTGCTTACACAATTCTTTCCTTATTGCTTAACCTCACACTCATATATCAAAGAAAATCAAAAATACTTTTCGAAAAAGCTTCGGTCGCTTCTATATTAATTGCATCAACTTATGGTGCTCTTGACGAAATTCATCAAATGTTTGTACCAGGAAGGTTTGCTGAATTGCTTGATTGGATTGCAGATTTTTCCGGAGCCGTAATAGGTGTTTTATTTATTTCTTTCCTTATGAAAAAACTTAATTATAAACCGGAATTCCGCTGAGTTAACCGTTTTTTGCAAAGTTCTGGTGATCAGGAACATTATCCACCGGCTTAAAGTAAAATAATCAGTTTAACTTTAAGCAAGGAGGTAACGAAATGAATAACTCATTAAACTTTTCGACAAACTTCGAAGAATTGGTCTTCGCTTCCAGGAATAAGGAATACGGAGCTTACAATCTTCGAAAATCATATAAAGCGAATCTGACAACATCAATGTGGATTGCAATTCTGATTTCTGTTTTAACAATATCCGGTTCTGCAATTTACAGATTGGTTATTCCTGAAGAAGAAATTAGAGAAATAACTAAACAATTTGTTTCAATAACTTTAGATCAGATTCCATCAATAAAAAAGAAGTTGAATGAAGTTGAAGTAAAAGTAACTCCTGTGAAACCAACAATAAAATTTACTCAGCCTGTAGTTAGACCTGATGAACTTGTTCAGGATGAATCTGTTCCTACAATTGATGAATTAACAAATGCTGATATTGGTGATGAGACAATTAATGATGTTACAGGTGATAATGAATTTAGTTTTGAAAATGGAAATGAACTTGTTGTGGTTGATGAAGTGAAAAAGCCGGTTGAGTTCGTTAAATGGGCGGATGAAATGCCTGAAGTAATCGGTGGTACAAAAAGTATAATGGAAAAAATAACTTACCCAGAAATTGCCAAGAGAGCATTGATTGAAGGTAGAGTAATTGTTCTCGCATTTGTGGATGAGAACGGTGACGTAACAAAAGCTGAACTTATTAAAGGGATTGGTGCTGGTTGTGATGAAACAGCTTTGGATGCCGTATTGAATACAAAATTTAAACCCGGAAGGCAAAGAGGGAACAATGTTAAAGTTCAGGTTACAATCCCGATTATTTTTAAACTTCAATAATTTGATAAGGCGTCGGACAGACGCCTTTTTTATGTACACAATAAATTCCTGTTAGCTAAATCACTCTTCTTTATTAGTAACTGATAACTGATTTGATATTGCCTGCCATCTGATTAGTTTTGATTATAATTTTTCCCCTGATAAGTAACCATTTTCTACAAGAAAAGAATAAAATTTTATTTTTTAATGACAAAGAATACCGAAAAATCAAAATATAAATTGATATACTTTGCTTTGATAGTACAGCTGATTTTTCTATACTTTGTTAAATACCTGAATCAAAGTCTATCACTTTTTGAATTTTCGATATTTAAAACTGGAAACTTATTTAACTTATTAATTTATTCCGGACTGGCCTTTGGAATATACATCTCACATAATAAGCAGGCTGTTTCAGGAAAAGGTGTAAAGGCATTTGTTGTTATAACCTGGATTTTATTAGCTGGTTCATTTATTTCTACTAAAATAAAAATCATTCCAGGCAATTCTTATTTTCTTGGTCTCCCAAGTGATAAAGTTTTAACTGGTCTGTTTTTTTTATCCTACCTGATAATTTTTATTTACTTTTTAATTTTTATATGGACTGGAAATTTCAGCAGTAAAAAAATATCATTTAAAACAACTGTTCTTAATACATTAGCGTTATTTTTTTTATTTCTGTTAACCATTCTTGTCTACTCTGATAATGCAGGATATACTTCTGGAAGATGGAGTTTAAACAAGAACGATGAAAATGTTGTGGTGGTTTTAGGTGCTGCTGTTTGGTCCGGAAATATTCCAAGTCCTACATTATCATCAAGAGTTGATAAGGCTATTGAAATTTTACAAAAAGGTTTTGCCGGTAAAATAATTTTAACAGGTGGAAGTGCACCCGGTGAAATGACAGAATCTGAAGTGGCTTTTCAGTACGCCAAATTAAAAGGAGTTGACACTTCAAAAATTGTTACTGAGTCTCGCACCTCATCAACTACTGAACAGATCAGGTGGATAAAAAATAATCTGATACCTGGTGAATTAAAAAGTGTAGAATTAATTTTGATCTCAGATTCTTACCATCTTCCAAGAGTAATCGAGATAAGTAAATTTTTTAATCTAAACATCAAAGTAGCTGAATCAACTCATAAATTAGATTTTAAAGATAAATTATTTAACAGGATGAGAGAATGTATTGCTTTGTTTAATTTTTGGTGTTTTGCTTTATAAGAAAACAGTTTTAATATTAAGATTATGGTTCTTTATCAATTAATTTTATTTTGATTTTTTTCAGACAATGATAGCTAACAAATCGAAACGCAGAATTGTAAGAGAGAAAGTTCTCCAGGTTTTATACGCCAACGAGATGAACAATGATTCACCTGACCCTCTTATAATGGAAAGCTTAGCCAGTATAACCGATGAATCTGATAAACTCTTTGCCCGTGATCTTATTGACAAAGTTATTCAGAACTTAGGAGAACTTGATAAAAGAATTATTGACCGTGTGAATAACTGGGAGATGAACAGGATTGCATTAATAGATAAAATTCTTTTAAGGATGGGCATTTGCGAAATCCTTCACTTTCCAGATATTCCTCCAAAAGTTTCTATCAATGAATCAATTGAGATCGCAAAAGATTTCAGTACTTCAGGAAGCGGAAAATTTATTAACGGAATACTCGATGCAATACTTGCAGAAGAGAAAAAAGCCGGTAAACTGAACAAATCAGGAAGAGGATTAATTGAAGAATCAAACTCACCACCCAGGCAGTAATTCATGAATCAAAAGAGAAGAGTATTTGTCTGGACTCTCTTCGACTTTGCGAACACTTCATTTTCGATAATCGTTGTTACTTTTCTCTATGCAGTTTACTTTAAGAAAACTATCGCCGGAGGCGAATCTATCGGCGATCTCTACTGGAGTATTAGTACAAGCATTGCAATGATTATAACAGCATTCATTTCACCTGTTCTTGGTGCTATTGCTGATTTCGGTGCAGGTAAAAAAAGATTTCTTCTTTTCTTTACTCTTCTCTGTATTCTTGGTACAACCTCTCTCTATTTTATTGGACCAGGTCAGATTTTCTGGGGAATATTTGTATTTGTTTTTGCAAATGTAGGTTTCGAAGCCGGACTGGTTTTCTATGATGCATTCCTTCCCGAAATTACAACTCCAAAAAATTATGGCAGAGTAAGCGGTTACGGATTTGGGATGGGTTACCTCGGTTCACTTGCAACATTGGCAATTGTATTTCCATTTATACAGGCTTCAATGATCAAAGAAACTTTTCCGGTTGCTGCTTTATTCTTTCTGGTATTTTCACTTCCACTTTTTTTCTTCCTGAAGGAAAAAAGGGAAGCATTTGAAAGCAAGCAACCATATCTGTTAATCGGATTTAATCGTGTGTGGTCCACAATTACTCAGCTTAAAAATTACAGGAACCTTCTAACTTTCCTTATCGCATATTTTTTTTATATAGAAGGAGTAAATACAGTAATCTTTTTTTCAGGAAATTATGCCAGCACAACTTTAGGGTTTTCTGAAACCGACTTGCTAATCTTTTTTTTGACTGTGCAAACGACTGCAATAGTTGGCTCGGTACTGCTTGGAATTGTTGCAGATAAAATTGGCCAAAAGAAAACGATAGTCATTACATTAATTATGTGGATTGTCACAGTTGTATTGGCATATTTTGTAACTGATGTGTCAGGGTTTTATATAGTTGGGTTTATTGCCGGAGCCGCAATGGGCTCTTGCCAATCTGTAAGCAGAAGTCTTATGTCAAAACTAATTCCACAGGAAAGGAAAACAGAGTTTTTTGGATTTTATTCTTTCTTCGGAAAAAGTTCTGCGATTATTGGTCCATTGACATTCGGTTTTGTAAGCTATCTTACCGGAAGTCAGAGATTAGCAATAATCTCAATTACATTTTTCTTTATTGTTGGTTTATTAATACTTATTAAAGTTAATGATAAGGAAGATTCTGATGGCAAATAATCTCCGACTGTGTTAAAATCACTTTTTTAATAATCACTTTTAAAACAAGACAATGAACATTTTAAATGTTGTCAGGTACGCTCCTGAATTTGAAGGTAGTTTTATAAAGCATCTCAATGCACTTGGAAGTGTAATTAATTCAGCAGGACATCAGCTTACTATTGCTTATGCAAACCGAAGAGACTGGCAGGATCATTTGAAAACTCATTCGAATGTTATCATAATTCCTGAAATAGAACGGCCTTTTAGTTCAGGATTTTTTCAAGTTTTAGAGGAAATTTGTCAAACGCAGAATATTAAGGTCGTCCATATTCATTTTTATTTTGCTCTCCTAGCTACTCTTGCAATTTCCTTCAGAAAATGGACACTACCGGTTATTTATCACTGGCATAATCCACCGAAGGCTCTACTTACAAATCTTACATCCCAGAAAAAACTAAGTGGGAAACTTAATCGTTTTATATCTACAAGAGTAGCCAGATATACTGATAGAAAAGTAATAACCAAACACATCTCTATTAGCAGAGAAATTTCTGAGCTTCTTATTAAAAACAAATGGACGAATGCTGATAAAATTGTATTGCTCCCAAATTCAGTTATCATTTCATCAATAGATGATATTGTTAAAGTGAATAAAAATATTGTTCCAATAATTGGTTCTGTTTCGAACTTCAGACCGCAGAAAGATCATGAAACTCTTATTCTTGCTTTC
>JANWIS010000162.1 GCA_025449775.1 Ignavibacteriaceae bacterium | reverse complement strand
CTCCATTCAGAAATTCTGATATATTTTTTTATGAACTGACTTCAACTTCGATGGAAGAATTTGTTTATGATGATGTGAATGACTACTACGCATATATGGATGAATATTTTAAGAGAACTTATGTTGCTATGCCCAGTCAGAACGGATATAATCTTGTAATCTGGAATTTATTCATGCAGGAAAATTTTGGTTTTGAAATTTTAAACCGTCAATGGGAAATGGTACCAAACATTGAAGCAATACTTGCTATTAATCAGAGCCTGATTAATTTCAACACATCCTTTCCAAAACAATTGAACAAGTTTGGGATCTGGACTTACTTCACCGGAGTCAGATCGGTTCCGGGAAATTATTTTGAAGAAGCTGTAAATTATCCTTCTGTAGATCCGACTTTCACAATTCTGTTTCCATCACCTCCACCAACTAATATGGAAGCAGCTCCAACCTCAAATAATTTTATTCTATTCAATATTCCACTGAACATTGATTCACTTTTTGCAATCATAACCAATGGCGATGCATTTGCTGCAGCCGATAATCCTTCACAACAATTTCCTTTTGATTATGTTTTGTATGCTGATAGTGTAAGCGGTTCAAGGAAGCTGACTGAAAATTATTCATCAGATTTTTCAGTAACCGATCCGATGTTCTGGTCAGTTTCAGAAATATTAAACGACCAGGTTATAAGAGAAGACAGTCTTCAAATACCTGTAGCCGGTGAAGTTAGTTATGCATATCCGAATCCATTCAGTTACAACAAATCTTATCTTACTGGTTCACTGATTTTTTTGCCCTTCGATTCAAATGCCGGTGATGAAGTTGATTTAAATATTTATTCAACCGGTATGCAGTTAGTATATAGTAGTATTAAAATTATTCAGAATCTACCGGGAAATCAGAAGGGTGTCAGCTGGAATGCTCTTGATAAAGATAGTGAAAAGCTTGCTTCAGGTGTTTATGTTTATGTGATTAAAAATGGTGATGAAGTTTATAAAGGTAAAATTGTAATTTTCAATGAGTAGCTACTCTATCCATTCTCAATCACTCTCCAAATCCTTCGGCAGAAGATTAATTTTTAAGGATATTAATTTTAATTGGGCAGACAATGGAATATTTGGAATCTTAGGTCCAAACGGTTCAGGCAAATCAACATTAGTTAAAATAATTGCGGGCTTAATTGCAACTTCCTCTGGAAAAATTTCTCATAAAAATTCTAGCGGAGAAATCATTTCTGAAAATCTCCACAATCATATCGGCTTTGTTTCACCTTATCTGATTCTTTACGAAGAATTTTCAGCCTGGGAAAATTTAAAAATTTTTGCACAGATTCGTGGAATCAATTTTAACGAGGAAAAATTGCTCAACTACTTGCAGCAATTTCTTTTGGATAACAGGAAAGATGATTTGGTAAAAACTTATTCATCTGGAATGAAACAGAGATTGAAATTTGTTTTTGCTCTTCAGCATTCACCGGATGTTCTGATATTTGATGAACCGACTTCCAACCTTGATGAAGATGGAAAAAAAGTAGTGTATAAAATAATTCAGGAAGAAAGTAAAAACCGGATTGTTATTATCGCATCCAATGAAATAAAAGATATTGAACTGTGTAATGAAGTTTTATCTTTGGAAGATTTTAAATGATTGCAAAACCATTCGCTTTATTTAAAAAGGATTTTCACTCTGAGTTAAAAACCAGGTATGCCATAAACTCACTTGCGATGTTTATTATAGTTGCAATAAGCGTGATACTCTTTTCAATCGGGAGTGAAACCATTAATGAAAACTTAACCGGCGGATTGTTCTGGGTGATTATTTTTTTCACCGCAATGTCAGGTCTTGCAAGAGCATTTGTTTCAGAAGAAGAAAGAGGAACAACGCTTACACTTCAACTAATTGCGTCATCATCAACCGTGTTCTCAGGAAAATTCATATTTAATCTTATCCTGGTCTTCTGTGTGAATATTTTGATCACTTTGCTTTACTCTGTATTCTTTGAAAAATTTGTTGTGCAAAATCTCGTTCTCTTCATTGTTACTTTTATTTTAGGAAATATTGGACTGGCTTCTGCTTCAACAATAATTGCAGCTATTATTGCAAAAGCCGGTGCAAAAGGAACACTGTATCCTGTACTCTCATTTCCGATTTTATTGCCTTTGATTCTTACCTGTGTTCAGCTAACTTTGTTCTCGTTTGATGATGTAAATTTTGTTGAAGCACAGGTTGAATTAGCAATTGTTGTAGGATATGATATAATAATGATTACAGTTTCCTATTTGTTATTCGAGTTTATCTGGAAAGATTGATGAAGCTCGAAAGAATTATCAGGTATTAAATTAATGATCTGGAAAATTTTTTTATTTATTCTTTTAACATTCGTTTCAATTGCAGGAATTGCCTTTCCGATTGTTGAGAATCCAAGTAAATGGTACGAATTTCCAATCATACCCGGTCTGGAAGAAAATGCCAAAATAATTTTTTTCCATGTTCCAACTGCGTGGTTAACTGTAATTGCATTCCTGATGTCAACTATATTCTCCTTTAGATATTTAAAGAAAAAAAATCCTGACGATGATGCAAAAGCTTATTCGGCTGCTCAGCTTGGAATGATTTTCTGTATACTTGCAACAGTTACAGGAGCAGTTTGGGCAAAATTTGCATGGGGACAATTCTGGAGCTGGGATCCGAGACAAACAAGTATATTTGCACTGCTTTTGATTTATGGTGCTTTGTTCGCTCTCAGATCTTCAATTGAAACTGAAGATAAAAGAGCAACACTTTCTGCAGTTTATTCTTTGATTGCTTTTGTGACAGTTCCTTTTTTTGTTTTTATTATGCCGAGGATTATGAAAGGATTGCATCCCGGTTCTGCTGATGATACAAACGCAGGACCGATTGTGGATTTTCAAATGAACCCGAGTATGCAATTAATTTTCTTTCTTTCACTTACCGGCTTTACAATTTTATTTTTCTGGATGTGGAGAGTCGGTTACAAATCAATTATCTATAAAGAAAGATTAACAAAACAATTACTGATGCCGGCACAGCCGGTTCAGGGAGGATGAATTTGGAAGGTCTTTACAACTTCTTGGAGAATAATGCAATTTACATTGTGATGATTATCGTGCTGATTGTCTGGACGGGAATATTTTTTTATATGCTTGCTCTCGACAAAAGATTAAAAAGTGTTGAAAAAGAATTGATAGGAGATAAGAATGAAAAGTAAATATATATTCGGTGGAATTATCATCGTCGTATTTCTTGGATTGATGATGTATCTTTTTACACAAAGCAATATTGAGTATGCTGATGACTTTGCTAAAGTCAAATCATCTGAAAAAACTGTTAAAGCAACCGGTAGCTGGGTGAAAGAAAAGAATTATGAGTTGAATAATAAACAAAAAACATTTTCTTTCTTTATGGCAGATGATAAAGGCAACGAGATGAAGGTGATTTATGAAGGTACAATTCCCAACAACTTTGAAAGTGCTGTTAGTGTTGTAGTTACAGGCAAATATCAAAATGGATATTTTCATGCAAAAGACATCCTGACCAAATGTCCAAGCAAGTACGAGGATCAGAAAACCAGCTCTTCATCTATTTAACCAATTTATTTAAAGTTGAAAAAGAAACATAAGATTAAATGATAGGAAGCATCGTAATTACACTTGCATTATCCTTCAGCATTATTTCAATGATAATGTACTTCCTGAATTACAGGGGTTATAAAAACACACTCAACTTCGGTAGGATTTCTTATCATGCAATGGCAGTTCTGGTTATAGTTGCTTCAGCAATTTTATTGTACTCAATCTTAACACATCAATACCAGTACAAATACATATACAGTTACAGCAACAATTCTCTCCAGGACCTGGGAGTGTTTCATCTGGCTTCTTCATTCTGGGGAGGACAAGAGGGCAGTTTTATGCTGTGGCTTTTGCTCACCACAATTGTAGGAATAATTCTCCAATCGTACGCTTCTAAAAGAGGCGATCTTGAACCGAGAGTGATGGCTGTTTTTACACTTGTAACTTCATTTCTTTTAGTGATGGTTTCTCCCTGGTTCAAAAATCCTTTTGAATATATCTGGATAACGCCAACATTTTTGAAAATCGAACATTTAAATTCTAATTTTTTCCATCTTCCGTTTATACAACAATTTTTCTTTACTGATCAAAGCAATAACCAGGGATTTATCCAGGTAAATTCGGAATTTGTTTCGCTTCTTTCTCAAGCAGGAGTTTCAATAAATCAGTTCATTATTGATGGAAAAGGTTTAAATCCTCAGCTGCTTAATTTCTGGATGCAAATCCATCCACCGATTTTATTTACAGGATTTTCAATGGCAACAGTACCTTTTGTATTTGCAATTGCAGCACTGTTGAAAAATGATTACAAAGATTGGGTCAGGCAGGCTTTCCCATGGCTTCTTGCAGGAATGGGAATACTTGGTCTTGGAATAATGCTCGGCGGTTACTGGGCTTATGAAATGCTCGGATGGGGTGGTTACTGGGCATGGGATCCTGTAGAGAATTCAAGTCTTATTCCATGGTTAGTTGGTATTGCGGGAATTCATACATTATTAGTACAGAGAAAAACACAGTCACAAGGTGGTAACGGAAAATATGCAAAGACCAATTTAATTTTATGTGTACTTACTTATATACTGGTTCTCTATAGTACTTTTCTTACAAGAAGCGGAGTACTTGGCGATGCTTCCGTTCATTCATTTGTTGATCCCGGAATGGTTGTTTACCTCTTTCTATTATTATTTATCGGAACTTTTATTCTGCTTGGATTCGGAATGATTGCATACAGATGGAAAGCATTGAATGAGAATGTAGTTTCTGAAGAGAATTTATTATCTCGTGAACTGGCATTATTTACTGCAATGATTGTACTAATTGCTTCAGCAATAATTGTTCTGGTTGGAACTTCTGCACCGATTTTCGGGCAGTCTGTAGATACTTTCTTTTATAATGAAATGCATATTCCTCTTGCAATTATAATAATGTTTTTAAATGGTTTGAGTCTTCTCATCAAATGGAAAAAATCGGACGTGAATGAATTGATTAAGAAATCTATTTATTCTGTTTCAGGAGCACTTCTGTTTACTCTCGTTCTTGTGATATTTGGCGGAGTGAATGATATTCTGATGATCCTGTTATCTTTTACAACAATGCTTTCATTGATTGTTAACTTCAATATTGCAGTCAAGATAATCAAAGGTAACAAAAAGATGCTTGGTGCATATGTTGCTCATACAGGAATTGCACTTTTTATTCTTGGTGTAATTGGATCAGCGGTTTACAGTGATGATATTGATATAAATCTGGAAAAAGGGAAAACTGTTTCTGCTTTCGGATATGAAATGACTTTTAAAGAAATTTATATGATAGAGAACAATACAAAGTATGCATTCAATGTTCATTTAAAGAAAGGCAGTACTGAACATAATGTAACACCGGTTATGTATATGAGTGATTTCAATAATAGCTTAATGAGAGAACCGGCAATCCTGAATCTCTGGACTAAAGATATTTACTTGTCTCCATTAAGTTATGATGAAGGTAATACGGATAATAATTCAACAAATCATATCTCATTGAAAAAGGGAGAATTGATTGAGTTTGAAAATACAACAATTACTTTTGATCGATTTAATTTAAGTGCAGAAACTATGCAGGCAATGCGTGAAGGAAAAGATTTTCAAATGAGTGCTATTCTTAAAATTGAAAAGAACAAAGAAATTTCGGAAGTAGAACTTCTCAGAAAGTCAGTCGATGGTAATATTACATTTACATCATTTAAATCCGATGAATTGAATTTAAAAATAGACCTGGTCAATCTAACTTCCAGCAATATTGATGTTTCTATTTCAAATGCCGATGACCAAACTAAATCCAATCCTATTCTTTCGGTTACCGCGAGCATTAAACCGTTTATAAATCTGGTTTGGACTGGAATTGTTGTTATGGTTTCAGGGTTTATTATTTCTATGTTAAGAAGATTAAAAGAGTCAATGATAAGTTCTTAACTTCAAAAAAAATAACCGCTTTATTTTTATCCACACAAAAATTTTCATAAACAATTCATTACATCAATAAAGTTCTTTAAAATAAAAACCGGCTTCAGGCGAAGCCGGTATATGGTGGTTGTGGTTGAGTCGAGATAGGAAGAGTTAAAAAATTATTTTTGATTATTACTTTATTGATCTTTGCTTTCTTAAGAATTTCATTACGAATTTGATTACCCGAAATCTGATTATTGTATTATAAATTTGAATTGAATTCTTTATGACTAATTACACAATTGATATACCACTAAAATTTTTAACGAATGAGGTTACGAGGTGTAATGTTTTGAAATGTCAGTCTTGTCGGAGGATTTCTATCTACTCTCGAATTTAGTTATTTCATTTTTTGACGGTTTCAATTTGAGCAAAAAATCATTTTTATTTTGGAAAAACTTCCTGTAATATTTACACTTTAATTTCAGAAACATGTTATTTTTTAACCATCTTTTTACTCATGGGTTTCAATTTCGTCGAAATTGACGGATGATTCTAAGCTTTTTAGCATTTTAAAATAGGTAAGATATTATGCTCAGTTTTAAACTTCTATTTGCCGATTGTTAGCTCAAAAGTTATCCGGAAGATTTTCAATTCAATAAAATTAGGATGATAAGGCCGGTTTAGATTTCTTGTTTCATAGTAGAGGAGAGATTAAATTTACACTCCAATTTTGAAGAAATTCCGCAGTAGCTCAGTTGGTTAGAGCACCTGACTGTTAATCAGGGGGTCGTAGGTTCAAGTCCTACCTGCGGAGCTTATAGTTGTACCCCGGAAATATACCGGGGTTTATTATTTTAAAATATCAATTAATCTTTGAATGACTTCATTTCCCAAAATGTTCGGTTAATAATCGATGAGTAAATTACAGACAGGATTAGTGTATGACACGATTTTTCTTAAACACGATTATCCTAATCACCCTGAAAATGCAAAAAGATTGGAATCGATTATTACAGGTTTGAGAGAGGAAGGATTATTTGACAAGCTGAAACTTATTAAATCACGTCTTGTAACTGAATATGAAATAAGTTGCTGTCATACATTAGAATATATTAATCAAGTGAAGGAATTTTGTAAAAGAGGAGGAAGATATCTCGATCCGGATACATATTCAAACGAGTATTCTTTTCTTGCAGCATCTACAGCTGTTGGAAGTTCAATTGAATTAACAGAAGCTGTTATAAATAATGAATTGAAAAATGGATTTGCACTTGTAAGGCCACCAGGACATCATGCACTAAACAACAGGTCAATGGGTTTTTGTCTGTTCGGAAATATTGCAATCGCAGCAAAATTATCTTTGAATAATCCTTCAATTAAAAAGGTTGCAATAGTTGATATTGATGTTCATCACGGAAATGGTACCCAGGCTTTAATTGGTGATAACCCGGATATACTTTTTATTTCAACTCACCAGTACCCGTTTTATCCGGGAACAGGAAGCATCAGAGAAACCGGTTACGGAGAAGCAGAAGGAACAATAATAAATATTCCATTACAGGCTGGAGTAAGTGACGAAGGATTTAAATTTATTTACAATCAGGTTATTATTCCTTCATTGGATAGATTTAAACCGGATTTAATTTTGGTTTCTGCCGGATATGATGCTCATTGGGATGATCCGCTTGCAAATATGGGTTTGAGTTTGACTGGATACAATTGGATTTCGAATCAGTTAATAAACTTTGCCAATACTTTTTGTTCAGAGAGAATTATTTTTTTTCTTGAGGGTGG
>JANWIS010000161.1 GCA_025449775.1 Ignavibacteriaceae bacterium | reverse complement strand
GGAATTCTGGGTATTCTTTTCCTGATTCCTTTCAGAAAATATTTTGTTGCAGAAATGCATGGAAAATTTCCGTTTCCTGAAGCTACTGCAACAACCGAAGTTTTAGTTGCAGGCGAAAAAGGAGGAAAGCAGGCTGTTGTATTGATTGTAAGCGGTGCAGTCGGAGGAATTTATGATTTTATAATTGCAACTTTTGGCTGGTGGAGTGAAACATTTACAACAAGAGTGGTCGGAGTCGGAGAAATGCTCGCCGATAAATTTAAACTTGTTTTCAGGCTGAATATCGGGGCAGCAGTTATGGGTCTTGGCTACATTGTCGGTTTGAAGTATTCGGCAATAATATGTGCCGGTTCATTTGTTTCATGGTATTTATTGGTCCCTGTAATTTCATACATCGGAGGAGGGCTTACAGAAACTTTCGGAACCGGTGCAGCAAAATTAATTTCTGCAATGAGTGCAGAAGAAATTTTCAGACAGTATGTGAGACATGTTGGAATTGGTGGAATTGCAATGGCAGGAATTATAGGAATTATTCGTTCATCAAAAATTATTAAGTCTGCTTTCTCGCTCGGCTTTAAAGAAATTTTTGAGAAGAAGCGTACGAATGAAGCTCAGCTAAGAACTCAGCGTGATCTTCCGATGAAAATAATTATTGCGGGTATTGTGGTAACAGCAATCTTACTTTTGGTTTTCTTTTATATGGGTGTTGTTTACAATTTAGGATGGGCACTAGTTGGTTTATTAATAGTTCTTGTTATTTCATTCCTGTTCACAACAGTAGCCGCAAATGCAATTGCAATTGTCGGAACTAATCCTGTAAGCGGGATGACATTGATGACTTTAATTTTATCTTCCATTGTTCTTACTTCAGTAGGATTAAAAGGAAGTTCGGGAATGGTTGCTGCATTAATAATCGGCGGAGTTGTTTGTACTGCTCTTTCAATGGCTGGTGGTTTTATTACCGATCTTAAAATCGGTTACTGGCTTGGTTCATCTCCTTACAAACAGGAAAGATGGAAATTTCTCGGTGTGCTTGTATCTGCACTGACAGTTGGATTTGTAATTATGATATTAAATGAGACTTACGGTTTCGTCGGTGATGGTGCACTTGTTGCACCGCAGGCAAATGCGATGGCTGCAGTTATCCAGCCATTAATGGATCAGCAGCCGGCTCCGTGGACATTATATATTGTTGGTGCAATTTTAGCTCTCGTGCTTACTATGATAAAAGTACCTGCACTTGCATTTGCTCTTGGAATGTACATTCCTTTGGAACTGAATACTCCATTACTTGTCGGTGGTTTGATTGCGCATTTTGTTTCTACAAGAAGCAAGGATGAAAAAATTAATAATGCAAGAAGAGAAAGAGGAACGTTGATTGCATCCGGGTTTATTGCCGGTGGTGCTTTGATGGGAGTTATAAGTGCATTCTTACGTTATGCTGGTTACAATTGGGTAAATTTAGACTGGGCTGAATCTCATTCCGCAGAACTTCTTGGCTTCATAATGTTCTCTATTATTTGTGCTTATATGATATGGGATTCGTTACGCGGGAAACCTGAAACAGAATAATTCAGTTGCTGTCACGGACAAATTGTGACAGCTTTAAATAATTTAAAAGAAAAAAGACGCAACCCGGTGCGTCTTTTTTTTTTGGTTGGGAACGACAGCAGTATAAATTCTTCACAACACTTTTAAGTAAAGCAAAACTCCAAATATCACTATCATTGCAAAGGTGCCTATTATTCCATAGTTAATCATCTTTACATCTTTAGCCTGCATTTCAAATCGGTATAAGATCTTTGCCTTTGTATCACCTACGTCAGATGCTACAGTTTTTGATAAAGATTTCATCTCAGCAATCAAGTTTTTATCTCCGGCTTCAACTCGCGTTTGCAATGCCTGGAATTCATTACTTAACGAAACAAGTTTAGAATCAATTTTTTCCAGTCGTTGTGGAAAATCAATTTTATCCATCTTTCCTATAAGTGTATAAGCTTTTTCAGAAAGTGTGTCAAACTCTTCTTTCAGCTTGATGATAGTATTGATGATCTTCGAGGCAGATTCTATAGAAAGTTTTGCAGTCTCAATATATTCAACTGCCGATTTTAATTTAGTAAGCTCTTCTTCCAGCTTGACTATTTCTTCCTGTAATAAAGCTTCCATATTCTGTTTTATTTTTGTTGTTAAATTGTTGAAACGATTTAGTTCAATAACTTGTCACAATTTTAATACCGTAATGTTTCTTTGAAAAACAACAATAATTATGTTTTGTGAGATAATTTTTACTAAAAAGGAAGGAATACTTAAATAGATTTACGTGGCATCTTATTGGAAACGATTGGATCGCTTATTCTTAAAGATGTGATTTTACTCTTGTTTTATCAGCTTAAATTTTGAATTAATTCCTTCAATTTATTTTTCAAATCATTCAACTCAACATCAAATCTTTCATTTGATTTTCTGACTTTTACTTCAACTTTATTTTCTTTCAACTTTTTCTCACCGACTATTACCTGGAGTGGTAGTCCAATTAAATCAGCATCGTTAAATTTGAATCCGGCTGCTGCATCACGGTCATCAAATAAAACTTCATATCCATTTGCTTTCATTTCAGAGTAAATTTTTTCTGCAGAAGCAACTACCGCTTCATTTTTCATATTTAAAGCAATAAGATGAATGACAAACGGTGCAAGAATTTTATTCCAGGTTATTCCTTTTTCATCATGGTTTTGTTCAATATAACAAGCCATTATTCGTTCGACGCCGATGCCGTAACTTCCCATAACTATCGGGTTCTCGTTCCCGTTTTCATCAATATAGAATGCTTTTAAAGCTTCAGAATATTTTGTTCCGAGTTTAAAAATGTGTCCAAGTTCTATTGCTGTGAAAACTTCAAGATTGTTATCGCAATTCGGACAACCTTCACCAGATTGAACAATTCTTAAATCACTGTATTCAATTTTCTTTACATCACGATCGAGATCTATTCCGCCAAAGTGGTAATCGTTTTTGTTTGCACCACTGCATAAGTTATTTCGGTTTTTCAATTTCTGGTCTGCAATTATTCTTCCGTTAAATCCAACCGGGCCAATTGAACCGGCATCAGCTCCCGTGATCTTCATCAATTCTTCCGGATGACCGGGACGAACATTTCCTCCAAGAAGTTTTGTTAACTTTGATTCATTCACTTCATCATTTCCCTGCATCAAAATTAGAACAGCTTTGCCATCATGAATATAAACTCTAGATTTTGCACAAACTGATTCATCGATCTTCAGAAATTCACATAGCTCATCAATAGTTTTTATATTAGGTGTATAAATTTCGTGAAGTTCTTTGTTCGTTTTTTCTCTTTCCAGAACATTAATTTTCGAAGCGGCTACTTCAACATTTGCTGCATATCCGCATTTACTGCAATGAGCAACTGTATCTTCACCTGCATCAGATTTAACCATAAACTCTTCCGAACCGGTTCCACCCATTGCACCGCTTGAAGCACCGACAACAAAATAATTTAATCCGCATCTGTTAAAAATTTTTCTGTAAGCTGTATCGTGCAATTTATATGAAGCATCAAGAGCTTCGTACGAAACATCGAGAGTATATGCATCTTTCATTAAAAACTGTCTTCCGCGAATAACTCCGCTTCTCGGTCTTGGTTCATTCCTGAATTTTGTTTGGATCTGGTACCAGATCTGCGGCATATCTTTATAAGATTTAACAACATTCTTTGCATGGAAAGCTATTATTTCTTCATGAGTTGGAGCAAGAACATATTCCCTGTTTTTAATATGAAAAAGAATATCACCAAAAGCTTCAACTCTTCCTGTTTCATCCCAGATCTCTTTCGGGTTTAATGCAGGCAGATGAAATTCCTGACCACCAATCGCATCCATTTCTTCTCTGATTACCTGGGAAATTTTTCTTACAACTCTGTAGCCTAAAGGAAGAAACGAATAAATTCCGGCTGAAAGCATTCTGATCATGCCGGTCCGAAGCATTAAAATATGACTTGTGACCGTTGCATCAGCAGGAACTTCTTTAAGAGTAGGAACGAAATATTTGTTAAGCTTCATAAAATATATTTGTGGAAAATCGAGGTCAAAAAATACTTAATTGAATTCCGCTTTCAAAACCTGGCTGTTATTTTAAATCAACCGATTACTGTGCCATTCATTTTTTTTGAATAACTTTCCAAAAGAGAAATCGAAATGCTTTATGGAAACATCATCAATTCAAATTTCAATATGGAGCTTCTTGCCGTTCCTGTTGATGCTCGGCTCAATAGCAGTTTTCCCGTTATTCTGGAATCACTTCTGGGAAAAAAACAAAAATAAATTAATACTTGCAATAATCTTCAGCATTCCTGCTGTGATATATCTTTTTTCAATCAATCTTAGTTACGTACTCTACGAAATAATGGTATTCGATTATATTCCATTTATCATTTTGCTTGGTGCATTGTTTACAATTACAGGTGGAATATTTTTCACCGGCGATATCGAAGCAACACCGAAAGTAAATACAATTTTTCTGGCAGCTGGTGCATTACTTGCTTCATTTATGGGAACAACGGGCGCTTCAATGCTGCTTATCCGTCCGGTTATTCAAACAAATAAAGAAAGACAATATAAAGTTCATACCATACTTTTTTTTATCGGCATAGTAGCAAACTGTGGAGGATTGTTAACACCCCTCGGTGATCCGCCGTTATTTATGATGTACTTAAGAGGTGCACCATTTACATGGTTCTTCGAACTTTTTATTGAGTGGGTAATTGTGAATGGGTTATTATTAATTATTTACTTCTTCGTAGATTCTTACTTCCACAAAAAAGAACCATCGTCTGCAATCGTTTCGGACCGAACAAATATTCGTCCCTTGAGAATTGACGGCAAATTAAATTTTATCTGGCTTGCAGGAGTTGTTCTTGCTGTTGCTTTCATAAATGATCAATTTCTAAAGTTTATCCACTTGAATGAATACTACAGATTTTTACGAGAAGCGGTTATTCTTCTGATGGCGTACCTTTCACTTGTATTTACTAAACACATTACAAGAATTTCAAATAGTTTTACATGGGAACCTGTTAAAGAGGTAGCTTATCTTTTTCTCGGGATTTTTATCACGATGGTTCCGTGTATTTTATATCTTGAACAAAATGCAAAAACTTTAGGTGTTGAATCAACAAGTCAGTTCTATTATTTCACGGGAATATTGAGCAGTTTCCTTGACAACACTCCAACAGCTGTAACATTTCATTCACTTGCATTGGGCTTGAACCAAACAACTGGCTCGATAGTAGCCGGAATACCTGAAGAATTGCTTCGTGCAATATGTGTAAGTGCAGTATTTTTTGGAAGCATGACTTATATAGGAAATGGACCAAACTTTATGGTGAAAGCAGTTGCTGAAGAAAACAATATTAAGATGCCTCACTTCTTCGAATATATGTACAAATTTTCTTTGATAATTCTTCTTCCGGTTTTTATTCTTATTCAATTAATTTTGATATAAGAAACAAAACCAACAGTTAGCAATAACAATAATCAAAATATTTTGGTTATTGATTAGCTAACTTTTCTTTTCCCAGATTTGCGCTATTTCAACAATCACTCTAACTGCCATTTCCATATCCTGTATTGCAATCCATTCAAGCTGAGAGTGGAAGCTTTGTTCACCTGCAAAAATATTCGGAGTTGGCAGTCCCATAAATGATAATCTTGAACCATCTGTTCCGCCGCGAATAGGATGCATAATCGGTTTAATTTTGAGGTTCTTCATTGCCTGAACAGCATGTTTTGTTATTTCCGGATATTTATCTAAAACTTCTCTCATATTTCTGTATTGATTGACAACTTTAAATTCATACTTTGAGCCGGGAAATTTTGCAACTGCTTTCTTTACAAGATCTTCAAGAAAGTTTTCGTACTCTTTCAACTTCGGAGTTTCGAAATCACGGATAATAATTTTTAACGTTGTTGCTTCTTCTAAACCGTTAATAGTTGTGCAATGAACATAGCCTTGTCTCTTCTCTGTAGTTTCAGGAGAAAGTTTTTTGTTCGGAAGACTTTCCATAAATGCTGATGCAATCTTTATCGAGTTGATCATTTTATTTTTTGCATACCCGGGATGAATATTTTTGCCGATAAATTTAAGAACTACCATATCAGCACTGAATGTTTCCGATTCAACTTCACCTCTGCTGGAACCGTCAACAGTGTATGCATACTTTGCACCCAATTTTTTCAAATCGATCTTTTCTGTCCCTCTGCCAACTTCTTCATCAGGAGTAAAACATACTTTTATCGTACCGTGTTTTACCTCGGGATGTGAGCAAAGGTAATTCATGGCATCCATAATCTCTGCGACTCCGGCTTTATTGTCCGCACCAAGCAGTGTAGTTCCATCAGTTGTAATGATATCATATCCCTTCATTTTCTTTAAATCAGGATTTTCACTTTCCTTTATAATCCAGCCTCCATTAGGCAGTTTAATATCACCGCCTTTATATTTTTTATGAATCACAGGTTTTACATTTTTTCCCGTTACAGCAGGTGAGGTATCAACGTGTGAAATAAACGCGACTGCAGGAACTTTCTTTTTCGTGTTTGCTGGAAGTGTAGCCATAACATATCCCCACTTATCCATTGCAGCATCTTTGAGACCAATTTTCAATAACTCCTTAGCAAGATCAGCAGAAAGGTTTTTCTGTTTTTCGGTGCTTGGAAAACTTGTTGATTCGTCATCTGACTGAGTATCGTATTTAACATATTTCAGAAAGCGATCAACACAAGTGAATTTATATTTTGAATCGAACATAATTCCTCCGGATATTTATTTACAGCATGAAGCTGAAAGATTTAATGTTTGTAAGGTTTTTTATTTCAAATTATTTTGGATGGAAGTCTGTATTTATTATTTGGTTTCAAATTTATTTAAAAACCAGTTATATGTTTTGATTATTCCATCCTTGAGTTCAGTATTATATTTCCAGCCGAGTAAATTTATTCTCGATACATCAAGAAGCTTTCGTGGAGTTCCATCGGGTTTAGTTGCATCGTGAATAATTTTTCCTTTATAACCGGTGATCTCCGCAATCAGTTTTGCAAGTTCATTTATTGAAAGATCTTTTCCTGTCCCGATATTAATGTGTGATAATCCTTTTTCATAAATATCTTTTGCTTCAACATTTTCCATGAGGAAAAGGACAGCATCCGCAAGATCTTCTACAAATAAAAGTTCACGCATTGGCTTGCCCGAACCCCATATTTCTACTTCAGCTTTATTGTTTTCTTTTGCTTCGTGAAATTTCCTGATAAGTGCCGGTAAGACATGTGAAGTTTGCAAATCAAAATTATCATTTGGTCCGTAAAGATTTGTCGGCATCACAGAATAAAAATTAGAACCGTACTGCCTGTAATAATTTTCACAGAGTTTTATCCCGGCAATCTTGGCAATTGCGTATGGTTCATTTGTAAACTCCAGGAAATCGGATAACAGGTATTCTTCTTTAAGCGGTTGAGGAGCCATCTTTGGATAGATACACGAGCTTCCGAGAAAAATTAATTTTTCAG
>JANWIS010000160.1 GCA_025449775.1 Ignavibacteriaceae bacterium | reverse complement strand
TCGGTCAAAGTTCCAATCTGGTTTACTTTAATGAGAATTGAATTTGCAATTCCTTCCTCAATTCCAGTCATAAGTCTTTTTGTATTGGTAACAAACAGATCATCACCGACTAATTGAATTTTGTCACCGAGTCTTTCAGTTAAAATTTTCCAACCCTGCCAATCATCCTCGGCAAGTCCGTCTTCAATAGAAATTATTGGATACTGTCTTACCCAATTTTCATAAAACTCGATCATCTGTAAAGAAGTTCTTTCTGACTTATCTGATTTGAAGAATTGATAAACCATTTTGTCTTTCATATACATTTCGCTTGATGCAACATCGAGTGCAAGTGAAATATCGCTGCCAATTTTGTATCCCGTTTTGTTTATCGCTTCGAGAATTACTTCAATAGCCTGGTCATTTGATTTCAGATTTGGTGCAAATCCTCCTTCATCTCCGACTGAAGTATTTAATCCACGCGATTTTAAAACTGAACTCAATGCATGAAAAGTTTCAGCTCCCATTCTCAATGCTTCAGCAAAACTCGGTGCACCAACTGGCATAATCATAAATACCTGGAAATCAACTGTATTATCTGCGTGCTTTCCGCCATTTAAAATATTCATCATCGGAACAGGAAGTGTTCGTGCATTTGTTCCGCCGATGTACCTGTAAAGTGGAATATTAAGTGCTTCTGCTGATGCTTTTGCACAAGCAAGTGAAACACCTAAAATTGCATTGGCACCAAGATTTGATTTGTTTTCTGTTCCATCAAGATTAATTAACAACTGGTCAATTGCAGATTGGTCGGCTGCATCAAACTCAATTATCTGATCTGCGATTTTTTCATTTACATTTTCAACTGCCTTTAAAACTCCTTTGCCATTGTATCGTCCTTTATCACCGTCTCTAAGTTCAACTGCTTCGTGCTCACCTGTTGAGGCTCCACTCGGAACAGCAGCTCTTCCAATAATTCCGCTTTCAAGCATTACTTCAACTTCAATAGTAGGATTACCTCTTGAATCGAGTATTTCTCTTGCAAGTACATCAACAATTGCTGTCATTATAAACTCCGGATAGATTTCAGATTATTTTTAAAAATCGATTATTGAAAATTACCGAAAGGCAAAGGAAAATGAAAGATTAACTATGCAATGAATATCTATTATTAATTTTGAAAAATGTGATGCGAATAACATCATAGTTTTGTGTCATCAAAAATAAGTTGCTACGATGAAAGTTTAATTTATCTTTACAAATAATAATAACTGAATAATAATTTTAAAGATGAACAAGAAGTACGGATTCAAAGCTTACTTTGCCTGGATAAATATTTGTATCATCTGGGGAACAACTTATCTTGCAATAAGAATCGGAGTAGCAGATCTTCCTCCTATGTTATTTGCGGGAATAAGATGGCTTATTGCCGGTGTATTATTGACCACTATTTTAATTCTCAGAAATTATTCTCTTCCTGGAATTAAAGATTTAAAGCATCTGGCTGTTGTCGGAATATTGCTGCTCGGATTTGGTAACGGGTTAGTTGTGGTTGCTGAACAATGGCTGCCAAGCGGACTGACAGCACTTTTTCTTAGTACACTTCCTTTCCTGGTTGTAGGAATGGAATCACTGCTTCCTAATGGACCAAAATTAAACTGGTTTATTATTTTGGGTTTATGTTTAGGAACCGGAGGTGTAGTTCTCATTTTTGCGAAAGATTTAAATATCACTGTTGATACTGACATACTGGTTGGAGGATTGTGTCTTTTTGCAGCTGAAGTTGCATGGGCTGTTGGAACTATTTACTGGAAATATAAAAAGACCGATGTCAAACCGCTTATGGGTGCTTCAATTCAAATGCTGATTGCCGGCACTTTGCAAACTTTATTAGGATTAGGACTTGGAGAACAAAATAGTTTTCATCTTACACAAAACGGAATTATGGCTTTTATTTACCTGATAATTGTCGGATCGATATTCGGATATGTATCTTACATTTACACAGTAACACATCTTCCGCTTTCTTTGGTTTCAACATATGCATATATTAATCCTGTAATAGCATTGCTGTTAGGATGGTATGTTCTCAATGAACCACTGACATTCACAGTATTTATCGCAACAGGTTTAATTCTTTTAGGTGTTGCATTAGTAAAACGAGGAAGTTTTACTGGTGCAAAAGAATAAAACTTTTTAATATCATTAATTATCAACTTCGTTATACTACAGTTAATTGTTCTGCTTCAAATAATTATTACCAGTTGTTCAAATGAATCTTAAATTTTTCGAATCATGATAAAAGAAAAATTAAAAGGAAGAGGAGCTCAACTAAATCCTAAAAACAGGTTTGAAAAACTGAATGTAGAAGATATTCCCGATCAAGAAAATTTTTATGATGATGACTTCCCTTCTGAAAATAAAATACCAACAACTTATTTTAAAGATGATTCCAAATCAGTCATTGCTAAAAACGACAGCCAGGATATTGGATTTGATTACTCTTTTAATCCGTACCGTGGATGTGAACATGGATGCATTTACTGTTATGCAAGACCAGGTCACGAGTATCTCAGCTTTTCTTCGGGATTAGATTTCGAAACTAAAATTATGGTTAAAGAAAATGCACCTGCATTGCTCGAGAATGAATTCAGGAAAAAAAATTACAGGCCGGATTTAATAATGTTTTCCGGTAACACAGATTGTTATCAGCCGATAGAAAGAAAATTAAAAATTACAAGAGAATCACTTAAAGTTTGTTTGAAGTACAGGAATCCGGTAAGTGTTATTACAAAAAATGCTTTGATACAAAGAGACATTGATATACTTAAACTACTTGCAGAAAAAAATCTTGTAAAGGTTACTTTATCAATTACAACTCTTGATAAAAATCTTGCTCGTAAAATGGAGCCCAGAACATCTTCACCTGAGATGAGATTAAAAACGATTGAAGTTTTTGCTAAATCCGGAATTCCGGTTGGAGTTAATATTGCGCCAATTATTCCCGGGTTGAATGACAAAGAGATTCCTGAAATCCTGAAAGAAGCATCAGCAAGAGGTGCTGTTCATGCAGGAAAAATTATGCTTCGGTTACCTTATTCCGTTAAAGATCTTTTTATTGATTGGCTTGAAAGTGAATTTCCTGAAAAGTCAAAAAAGATTATTAATAGTATAAAAGATATAAGAGGCGGAAAGCTGAATTCTTCAGAATGGAAAAAAAGATTTACAGGTGAAGGTAAACTTGCTGACTCAATTCACAGACTATTTCATATCAGCTGCAGGAAATACGGATTGAACAAACAAAGAAACGAACTTACTGCTGAAAACTTCTTGAGATCATCACAACAACAATTAGAACTATTTAAATAATTTTTTTATAAAATTCTGAAAAGCCTTCCCTGATTTCATCTCTCACTCTCCTGTAAACAGGTAAAACTTTTTCTTCAGTCCCGATTGCATCAGCAGGATCCTCAAACCCAATATGCAATCTATGTTTAACATCACCTGTGAAAACCGGACAGGTTTCTTTTGCATTATCACAGACTGTGATTACATAATCAAAAGATTGATATAAATATTTTTCAACATTTTCAGGAATTCCTCCGCTGATATCAATTCCTATTTCATTCATAACTTTTACAGCATTTGGATTTACTTTTTCAGCAGGCTTTGTTCCTGCAGAAAATATTTCAAGATTTTTATCAAAAGATCTTAGAAAACCTTCAGCTATCTGGCTTCGGCAGGAATTACCAGTACATAATATTAAGATTCTTTTCATCTGAGGATTATAACTCAATTCCAAAATATTTTTTTAACATAATGTTGAACTCATCTTTGTTATTAATCTCTGTCTTGGATTTTGTTTTATCTTCTGTGATTGTGAGTGAACTGTTGCTCAAAGTAATTCTTCCGGTCTCGGTTGCAATTGTGCACAGCATTCTTGTTCTGAAATGTGAGGTCGGGCTATCCTGCTGGAAGCTGCACATATTTCTGTAATCATCAAATTTTTTCGCTTCGGTTGAAAAGCTGTATTGCGGCATCCAGCCATTTTCATTTTTCTGATGAAGCTCAAAACCATTTTCTACTTTTTGAAAAACTTTATAAGCACCGCTTACATCTTTAACTTCCCCATCCGGTATTTCTACTGGTAAGCGAAATGAATCGCCAAATCCTACATCAGCTATATAATCTTTATTAAGATGAACAAGCAAAACCATGTGGTCATACTCAGGTCCAAACTCCAGTTTTTCATCATTGTAAACCCGTGCAGATAACATATCAACTTTAAAATTAAGCGATGTAAGAAGCCAGTGAAAAAGACCATTCAGCTCATAACAAAAACCACCGCGTTTAGTTGGAATTATTTTTTTGTAAATCTTTTCAAGATCCAGTTCGATTCTTGTATCCGGAATATCCAGATCTTCAAACGGTATTGAGAGAAGATGTCTGTGTTGCAGTTCAGTCAAAAATTCAAGAGACGGAATTTTTATTTCATCAATTCCGATTCGTTTTAAGTAATGTTCTGATTTCATGCTGTCACTTTAACATTATTCCCATTTAGTGAATATTCTGACTCGATGCTTGGTACCGGAAGTTTCGGTATAAACGTGCTTAATAAAACTTCTTTCTCCTTGCCTCTTAATTTAATTGCACCCAGAGGCCTGGTTAAATAATTTTCTGACATCCTTAAAGCATCTAGCAGTTCCGCAGAGGCAATTACTTCAACATTGAATTCACGGCATTTGTTTCTGATTCTTGATGTGGTGTTCATGACATCGCCCGAGTAAGTAATATCACGTTTGATAATTCCTATCTCACCAACAATAACTTTTCCCCAGTGAATGCCCGTTTTGAATGAAGGAACAATTTCATACCTGCTTAGATATTTTTCTTTTTTTCTTTCAAGATTTTCTTTCATATCGAAGAAACATTTAATACACTGATTATCTACAATCCCGTCATCATACTTCCATGCAACAATAACTTCATCACCGACATACTGATAAATCTCTCCTTTATTATCAAGAACGGGGTTAGTGATATCAGAAAAAAAATCTTTCAGAAGCTGATGGTACTTTTCATCGCCAAGCTTTTCGGCAATCGCCGTGGAAGAATTAATATCGAGAGACATAAATATTCTGTTCTCATCTTTTGGTGTATTATATTTTCCACGTAGAATGTTCCAAAAAACTCCGTGTCCGAATTTGCTGTTCATCTGAAGGAACAGTTGAGTAAGTCCAACAACAAAAGCCCACACGATAGTGTTTTTTATTGTACGTGGAATATCAAATAGAATACTGTTCTCAGAATTAATTTCGAGTGAAGAGGAAATGATTCCAATAATCAGAGTAATAAAAGCAATGATCATAATAAAAGATAAGCTTACCATCAGTACTGTATAACCGTAAGGTTTATCCTGGTATTTTACGTTTACAAAAAATACAAGAAAACTCCCTCCAAGCAAAGCCCCTATAAATGCTGAGCCTGTATTTATCGATGCGGTAAACAAAAAAGAATAATTGCTTGTTGGACCAAGAGAAAACTGTGTTTGATATGCAAGATAATCATATAAGGCAATCAGGAAACCCAATGGTACCCACACACAGGTAATCACAGCCAGTTGTTTTAACTTCAGATATGTTCTTCTTTTCATTGCTTCATTAATTCTACGACTTGTTTTTTTTCAAATATCATTTAGGAGTGTAGTGATTAACAACAATGCCGCAATCGAAGGTATAACTTTTTACAAGCTTAAGCGAAAAATGGTCTGTAACTTCGCTGAATATCGTCATACCTTTTCCAATAGCCGAAGGATTAATGAAAAGATAATAGTCATCAATTAAATTATTATTGATGAGTGAGGACACAAATCCGGCACCACCGTATACTATAATATCTTTTCCGTTCTGTTTTTTTAATTGATTTACTTCATCGACAATATTTCCTTTTGCAAGTTCTGTGTTAACCCAATTATGTGTATCAAGTGATTTTGTGAAAACTACTTTGGGAATATCAATCATCTTTTTAGCAAATTCATAATTTTCTTTTAATTCTTTTGATGATTCATCATGCTTTTCCACTACCGACATCCAATGTGAAATAAAACCTTCAGTCATTTTTCTTCCAAGAAGAATAGTATCAATACTGTCGTGTAAGTCACCAACATATTTTTTTATTTCATCATCCCAGTCCCAGGTCATCCAATCCAACGCCCCATCTTGTCTGGCAACAAAACCATCGACAGATATTTGCATCTGCAATTTTAATTTTCTCATAATTTTTCCTTTCATTTTACTTCCATCAGATAAGATGTAAGTTTTTTAATCAATCCGTCTTTCATTACAAACACATCACAGAAAACTAAGTTGATAAATCCGCTGTCCCGTTTCTTAGTACGAACAGTTCCTTCAGCAATCACAACATCATTTTCCTCAATCATTCTTGTAACAACAATTTCTGGTTTACCTTCAAATGCAGGATTTTCAATTTCTCTGTCAAATTCATCTTTTCCATTAAGATGAAACATTCCTGGCAATATCCATTCGACGTCATCAGTCAGACAGGATAAAATTTGTTTGTGGTCAGATTTATTGAAACCATCGATATAATTTTCAACAATCTTTTTATTCTTCGACATTTATCAAGTCACTTTATTAACACTGTAAAATAGATGAATAACCTCAGTTGAACTTACGACTTCTTTAATGGTGATCGAGAATTTTTCTTTATCAATGTTTTCAAATAACCGAACACCTTTGTTGAGAATTATCGGTGCAAGATGAAGAGTGATCTCATCAACCAATCCGGCGTTAATATATTGCCGAATACAATTCGCTCCACCGGATATTCTTACATCTTTATTCCCGGCAGCTTTCTTTGCTTTTTGCAAAACAGAATGTATATCCTCATTCGAAAAATAAAATGTTGTTCCTCCCGGTCTTTCCCACGGCTCTCTTTTTTCATCTGTCAAAATAAAAACGGGACAATTGAATGGTGCTTCTTCAGGCCAGTTTGCTTCACCTTCAACAAACATTTTTTTACCCATAATGTTTGCACCGATCCTGTTGAAAATATTTTCAATAATATCATTATCAGAATTATTTGTTTCACCGCCTACCATACCAAGATGTTCTCTGAAACTTTTTTGTTTAAACATCCAGTTATGGATCTCAATTCCGCCATCACCTAAAGGATTTTTAGTTCCGCCGTTTGATCCGGCAATAAATCCATCTAAAGATATTCCTACATCAACAAAAACTTTTGGCATCTCTGTTACCTCGTCTATTTTATATTATCGTTTTAACCTTAAGGTCGTTTGTTTTGATTTTGGGACCTGCTCAATCGTTCCTTTATTCTGAAGAATTAATTTTGCTGTTAATGCATAGTATCGAATTGATCCTTCAAATTTTCCATCAAATTGTTTTTGAAGATCCAGAATCAAATCTTTGAAAGAAATTTCTATTTGCTTCTTTAATAAAAAAATAATTGCTTTCTCTATTACGGCAGTCTTTTCTTTACCGGAAGTTTTATTACTCTTTCTCTGAACATTTGAAATAACTTTTCCCTCTTTCCACGATTGAGCCATGAAGCGATTGTTTTTTCCTGAAAGAACTTTCAAAACCTTTTCAACATTTCGATATTTTGATTCATCCGATTTAAGCCAGCTCAGGTAACGTAAAATTTCCTTCTTCCGGCTCGGTG
>JANWIS010000159.1 GCA_025449775.1 Ignavibacteriaceae bacterium | reverse complement strand
TTTCTCATTGTGGATTATTGGGAAAATTTTGAGCACTTTAATATGATGCCCAAAGATGATGATGAAGGGCCTCAGCAAATACCGGTATTGGTTGGAATATTTAATACAAGGTTGGCCAAACTTGAAATATTAATTGGCCAACAAAACAGTGACGATTTTTTACGGACAGTGGCCGAAATACGCCACGATATTGCACGGTTACCACTTGACTCATTTACAATAAAGCAACATTTGAAAGATATACGGGAAACATTTGATGATGATTGGTGGAAATTGATGACTGTAAATAAAATTGAATTGCTTCGATTGAAGGTGGCGCCGCTTTTACGATTTGCAGCCACTGGTAGTTTAGCGGAAGCATTCTTTACTTCGAAATTGGAACATATTGGTTTGCGATTGTTGCAGCAAAAAGAAATTACCAATGCTGCCACGAATATTAAAGAAGAAGTGGATCTGCTACCAAGAAATTTGCCGCAGGTGCAGCCATTTTCTGCATTAATTAACGATATGATCGGTAATACCTGGTGGGAAGATATTACCGTACAAAAATTGGATGATGCACGGAAAAAACTGGCACCGCTGATGAAGTATAAAAGGGAACAACCACCACTGATTATTGAGTTAGGTTTGGATGATGTAATTGAAAGCCGCAAATGGGTAATTGTAAATAAAGGCGGCCAAAAATTAATGGTGGAAGAGTATAAGGCAAAGGTGGAGGCAAAGGTTAAGGAGCTTACAGATAAACATCCAACTATTAAGAAATTATTGAACAAAGAACCGGTTACGCTGGATGATCTGATTGATTTGGAAAGAACTTTAGAAACCGAATTGCTGAGTGATGAAATAACGCTGACAGAAGACAACATGCTAAAGGCATTTGGTGTAAGAGTTGGTGCATTAACCGATTTTTTGAAATATGTTTTAAAACTGGAACACTTACCGGATTTTACCGATGTTGTACGGAAAGCATTTGATGCATTTATACTGGAACACCATTATGATGCTAACCAAACACGGTTTTTACGAACAGTGCAAACAGTATTTGTACAAAAACGCCGCCTGGAATATGGTGACCTGTACGAAGCACCATTTACCAATTTTGGTTTGAATGCGGTTGAGAAATTATTTAGTGAGGAAGAAGTTGTGGAGATTTTGGAATTAACTAAAAGATTAATTGCTTAAACCTAATATTATGAATACAATGATCGAAAATGCCATTACAAAAAGAAATCTTTTACACTTTGAATACGAGGGTGGTGAAAGAATTGTTGAACCACATTGTTATGGAATTACAACTGCGGGAAATGAAGGTTTGAGAGCATTTCAAATTGATGGATACAGTTCTTCTGGTTCAATGGGGTGGAAAATGTTTGATTTAAATAAAGCAGATAGCATTGAAGTTTTAGATGAAACTTTCAATGGCACTAGGCCTGGCTATAAAAGGGGCGATAGAGGAATGAAGAAGATTTTTCGTGAACTATGATTAGACAAATTATATGATAGTAAGAATTCAAGACATACAAAATTTTGGAATATTCGGAGAGTACATCTCGTCTTCCGATTTAAATGATTTTAAGAAATATAATTTGATCTATGGTTGGAATGGGAGTGGTAAATCAACTCTGTCAAAGTTATTTTATAGCATTAAAGATAAAAAGCTACCGATAGGATATGAATCATCAAACTTTAGATTGAAAATTGGCGAAGAATATTTTGAGTCATCGTCCTTGCCTGGAAACACGATCAATATTCATGTTTTTAATGACCAATTTGTTAAAGATAATATCGACTGGGACAATCTCGTAAAATGCTTGTTATATGTCTCGAAAGGTAAAGTTGAGGACAAAGCAAAATTGATAGAAAGTCAAACCGATTTGCATGACATTAATAAGGAGGTTGAAGATTTAGAAGCGGCAATTGCTTCTACACATTCCATGAATGAAGCCTTTTTAACAGATACAGCTAAGGAAATAAAAAAGCAATTTGAAGTATTAAAGACTAATGACAACTATTATATTAACTATACTAAAGCCAGACTAAGGCCTTTGATAGAACATAATGCCGAGTTAAAAAAAGAAAAGTCTTTGATTTCGGAAAAAAAGGCTGAAGAATTGAGATCAATAGCCAAGTTGGAATTTCTCGAGAAGATTGATATAGAATTACCTGAAAAAATAGATATCACTGATTTAGAAAACAGACATAGTAGTATTAATTTATTACTTAAAACAGATATTGTTTCAAAGAGTATAGATAGTTTGCAAAAAGATAAAGCTATAAACCTATGGGTTGAGCAAGGAGTTGCTCTTCATGAAAACTCAAATATTTGTAAATATTGTGAAAATGAGATAAAGGAAGAAAGGAAGAATGAGCTTAACGCCCACTTTAATGACAATTTCAAGAAACTAAAAGAACAAGTTATTTTTTGTATCGAAGATTTGAAGAATCATAAACGTGTATCGGAAATCCTGCCGGCTAATTTAAACATCTACCCGTTTTTAAAGGAAAAACTTTATAAAGAGGACGGGAAATTTCGGGCATGTGCCAATAAAATAAATAAATATATAGAGTCACTTGAAAAGACTTTAAATACGAAACTTGAAAATCTATTTGATACATCAATTAAACCCTTGGCGTTTCCCATTAAACTATTCGAAAAATATAACAATAGTATTTCTCAATTATCGGAAATATTTGCAAGCCATAATTCAACAACAGACAATTTCGAGAAAGAAACTAGTGAATCCAAGAAAAAACTCGAGCTAGCATATGCACATAAAGAGTTAATAAAATATAAATATTTTGAAAAAATTAAATCCATTAAAGACAATGAAACATCAATAGTGGAATTAAAAGAGAAATTACCTGTATTAGAGGCCACGATTAAAGTTCTCGAAGCTTCATTAACGAACGAAATTCTTGGAGCAACAGAATTTAATATTAAACTAAGTCGTTTTTTGAATCACAACGATATTAGTCTTGAGTTTGATAAAGAGAATAAAGGGTATAAAATACTTAGAAAAAAAGGAGCAAGAAAGGAAATTGCAAAAAACCTGAGCGAAGGTGAGAAAACAGCTTTATCATTTGTTTTTTTTATGACGAAACTTGAGGAAGATAAAGAAAGACTAAAAAATGGTATAGTAATAATTGATGACCCCATTTCCAGTTTTGACTCCAACCATTTATTCAATGCTTATTCTTACGTTCGAAATATTTGTAACACAGTAGGTCAACTAATTGTTCTTACACATAATTTCAATTTCTTTCGATTAATCAGAGACTGGATAAAAGAAAAGGATAAAAATAGAAAGGATGAAAGCGGCAATTTATATAAGGAAATAAATCATAGGATCTATAACATTGAAACGCTTTATGACATGCATAATATTCGGCAGTCAATCTTAATTAATGCGGATGACTCATTGCTTCAATATAACTCTGAATACCATTTTCTATTTTCTAAGATGTATGCTAATAGAGAGAAGAAAAGATTGCAGATTGATGAATGTTTTTTGATTTCAAATATTGCCAGAAAGGTCCTCGAAATATTTTTGAATTTTAAATTTCCACGAAAGAGAACCACATTTAGTCAGCTTTTAATAGATGCAATGCCTAACGAAAAAGACAGGATAAGCCGAGAAAGAATTTATAGATTTATCAATAAGTATTCTCACGGAGATTCAATAGAATCTTTTGATGGAACTATTGATAATATTATTAGCGAAAGCGATAATGTTGTAAAAGATATTTTGAAACTAATTGAAACACTTGACAAAAAACATTTTGAAGAACTAAAGGAAATCGTTCTTAATTAAATTATCATGGGAACAATAGCTATTAATCAAAAATTGAAACGAGTGCAAATCAATGAATTTGCAATTGATAATGAAATTGTATTTAATTACTTCAATAATCTTAGTTCTACTGACCGAGATGATAAATTTTTGAGGGCACTTTATATTGGCGTTTTAGCTCTAATGGAAGACCGACTTTCCTCTTTTCTTTCAAAAACATCAAATGAATTAGGAACTGAGTTGGAAAGTCTAAAGATGATTTTTGATATGAAGCAAGAATTGTTTTTTAAGTCAGCAGTAAAGGGAATGGCGGCGGAAGAAGATATTGCTACTGCATTACAAGATTATCTTTCCGAAAAGAAAATAAAAGATAGAGTTGAATTAACAGGTAATACCACCGGTGCACTGCCGAAGAATAAAACAGGTGATATACTCTGTTATCTTGATGGACAGGAAGATAAAAGGATCGTCATTGAATGCAAGTTTGACAAAAGTCTTCGCTTGGGCGATATTGAATCAAAAGATATTTTCACTAAAAGGTCTGATACAGCGTGGAGTCAGTTAATTGAAGCACAAGTAAACCGCCAAGCAAAAGCCTCTATCATTGTATTCGATATTGCTTTGGTTGATGCATCTATTTTAAAACAGTTCGACTCAGTAGGATATATTCCCGAAATCGGATTCGTTGCAATTGTAGATTCCCAAAAAGGTGATTACAGAAATCTGTTCATTGCTTATTTCCTTGCAAGAGACATTGCACTTTCCGCTAAATCGATCCAGTTAGATCAACAAGTGCTGACAGTTTTAATGAAGCGAATAATAAAAGACCTTTCAGGAACTCTCTCAATAAAAAACCTTGTTCAGGCGAACATTGATAACAACGTCGCAATTCTTCAAGAACTAGAGAAAGGAATGTTGCTAATGGAATTTAATTTTAACTATCTCGCTAAGTTCTTAAAAGATGGTACTCTTACCAAAGCTGATTTATTACAATTCTATAACGGCGAAGAAGTAAAAGAAAAATATCTCCAAATTGAAAAGGAGATTCAAAAACAGATAGAGGAAAAATAAAGCCGAATAGAACCCCAACCGTACAAGTGTGCGACGCAACAGACGATCATAAGAATTACCTTCGCCGGGCTCATAAAAATAAAAACTAACTAACTCAATGCTCACCGACAATAAATTAAAATCTCAAATAGATGCTCTCTGGAATCGCTTCTGGAGCGGGGGCATTACCAATCCGCTGAATGCGATTGAGCAGATGAGCTATCTTATTTTTCTGAAGCGGCTGGAAGACATGGAAAATTCAAGAACAAGAAGGGCCGCAAGAAAAAAAGAAAATTATTCAACCGTATATGAACGCTACATGCAATGGCGGCGGAAAGAAGAAGGCGCCGGCAACCTGCCCAATGAATTAAAAAATGATAAGCAGGGTGAGAAACTAAAGTGGAGTTACTGGAGCCAGTTGCCTGGTGAGGAGATGCTCAACTTTGTACGGGAACATATATTTCATTTTCTGCGCAACATGGCCAGTGATGGCAGCAGCTTTACACAATACATGAAAGATGCAGTGTGCATCATTCCCAAAGCATCGCTGCTGCAGGAGGCAGTAAAGATCATTGAAGACCTGCACATCAGCGAACAGAATGCCGATGTACAGGGCGATATATATGAGTACCTGCTCAACCAGCTCAGCAGCAGTGGTAAGAACGGGCAGTTCCGTACACCCCGCCATATCA
>JANWIS010000158.1 GCA_025449775.1 Ignavibacteriaceae bacterium | reverse complement strand
GGGATTAAATGCAGTTATTCGCGGTGTAACTAAACCGGCACAGGATTTTGGAATGACTGTGTTCGGTATTCTTGATGGCTTCGAAGGTTTTGTTGAAGGAAAAGCAAATGAGCTTAGAAATGAAGATGTTTCCGGGATTCTTTCAAGAGGCGGAACAATACTTGGCTCTTCAAACAAAGGTGATCCATTCCATTGGCCAGTAGAGAAAAATGAAAAGATTGAAATACAAGACAGATCACAAAATGTTTTACGGAATTATAAATCTTGGGATCTTGATGCAGTAATTGCAATCGGAGGTGATGGAACGATGCATATCTGTAAAAAACTTATGGATATGGGAATAAATGTAATTGGAGTTCCAAAAACTATTGATAATGATCTCGATGCAACTGATATGACCTTTGGACATGACTCTGCTGTTTATGTGGTTTCAATGGCACTTGATCGATTACATACAACTGCTTCTTCACATCACCGTGTTATTGTTGTTGAAGTGATGGGAAGATATGCCGGCTGGATTGCACTTCATGGCGGATTAGCTGGTGGAGCTGATATAATTCTTATTCCTGAAATTCCATTTTCATGGGAAAGTATTTATCAAAAAATTCATAAAAGAGAATTGCAGGGAAAAAGATTTAGTCTTGTTTGTGTTGCAGAAGGTGCAAAACCACTCGGAGGTGAATTGGTAACAAAAGGAACAGATATAAAAAGAACAGATCCGGTCCAGCTTGGAGGAATTGGAAAAGTTGTTGCAGAGAATATTGAAAAGAACACTGGAAGAGAAACACGCGTAACTGTTCTCGGACATTTGCAGAGAGGAGGAAGTCCGACTCCATTCGACAGAATTTTATCGACTAAGTTTGGTGCTTATGCAATCGGGTTAGCTTCAAAGAAAAAATTTGGTTCGATGGCTTCATTAAGAGGAAATGAAATAACAGATGTAAGAATTGCAGATGCAATTTCAAAACAAAAGTTAGTCAAGCCTGAGAACCAAGCTGTACTAGCTGCACGTGCAGTCGGTATTGCTTTTGGAGATTAAAGTCATTTATTTATCGGGTACTTGATAATTGATTTTCGGGCAATCTGCTTATATATTTGGGCTGCTTTTTTAAGAAAAAAATATTCGGGGTCGTAGTTCAGTTTGGTTAGAACGCCTGCCTGTCACGCAGGAGGTCGCGAGTTCGAGTCTCGTCGGCCCCGCAAAAAGCTCAGAAAATATCTGAGCTTTTTTCATTTAAACCATCACAGACATTATTGTTCCAATAAATTGATCCACTACTCATTCAAGACCTCAATCCCTATATTTCACCATAAAATTTTAATATCTCTGTAATAAATGAAATTATTTCTTAGAAGTTTATTTCTGGTTCTATTTATTCTTGTCATCGATATTTCTCCCCAGGTTGAGAATGTTCCGCTTGATCATCCCGTCTATTCTTTTTTCAAAGAAATGAAAGTAAAAAACGTGATTCCATACTATTACGAAGATTTACCAAATCTCTCGCGACACCAGGTAAAATCCTATCTTCAGCAGATTGAGGAAAAATTAAGTGGGTTAAGCAGTACAGAAAAAAGTTTATTCGATAGATACAAAATAGAATTTTATGAAGTGCTCAATAAAGAAACCACTACTTATCTCTTTAATTCCGAAAATGATTTTGGAACAAACTTGTCCGAAGCATTTTCAAATAAAGTAAAATATTTTTATGCTTATGCTGAGGAGAATGCAAATGCATTTATAGAATTTATTGGGCATTACTACTACGGTCAGCAATTTGAACCATCAGTAAATAATGCTCATCTTTTTGATGGAGGCTTTGGATTTCGCGGAACCGTTTTTAAACATTTAGGATATAAATTTTCTTTCCTTAAAGGCGGTTCAGCAGGAAACAGGGAAGTAGCCGAATTAATTGAACCAAAACTTCTTCAAAATTATAAGTGGGTTGAGAATATGGAAAACCTGGGCAATTATGATTTTACAGAAGGCTATTTGAAATATCATACAGAACCAGCTGAGGAAATGAATCTTTCAGTTCAGATTGGTCGAGAATTTAAAACGGTTGGATATGGATATGGAAGCAAGTTAATGTTATCCGGTTATGGACCACCTTTAGATTTTATTCAATTCAATTTTGATTACGGGATTGCTCATTTTACATCAATTCATGGCTCTACTGTAGGAGAATATTCTTCTAACCATACAGAGCGTTACACAAAATACTGGGCTTATAACAGATTTAAATTATCCTTTGATAAATATTTTGATATAGGAATAGGAGAAAGTGTAGTCTATTCAGGAAGAGGGATTGATTTAGCATACCTGGTTCCGTTAGGCTTTTACAAATTTGTTGAACATTCAATTCAGGATAGAGATAACGGCAACTTATATTTTGATTTGCAGACTAGTTTTATAAATAACCTGGAACTGCAAGCTACATTTCTACTTGATGAAAATATCCTGAATAATCTGCAGGACTTTGATACATATAAAAATAAAACTGCATATCAGTTAGGAATGTTTTGGTATGAAGCTCTCACTCTCAATAACCTTTCAATGATAATTGAGTACACTAAAATACGACCATATGTTTATTCACATGTTGATGTTAAGAATACTTACTCAGGATGGGGTGTGAATTTAGGTCATCCTGTTGGACCAAATGCAGATGAAATTCTTAGCAGGCTTTCATATAACTTTAATGATTGGATGAGATTAACAATTGATTATCGGTACATCCGGAGTGGTGAGAACATTTATGATGATAGTGGAGATCTTATAAAGAACGTTGGCGGAGATATTTATCTTAGCCACGAATCTCCACCGGAAGATGAGAATGCAATCTTCCTCGATGGAATCAGGATCAACAACCAGATAGTTAATTTAAATTTAAGGCTGGAACCAATCAGGGATTTTATATTTGAAGTAATTTATAACTACAATCATCAGGATAACATCTCTGAAGCAGTAGTTCATAATCAAAGTTACGGGGAAATTAGATTTACCCTAAACTATTGATTTAATGTTAAGAACGAAACTTAAATCATTGTGGGCGCTCACGGATTCGAACCGCGGACCCTCTGCTTGTAAGGCAGATGCTCTGAACCAGCTGAGCTAAGCGCCCTTTACTTGAAAAATGGAGACCAAATATCTCGCTTTCGGATTTTAAAACCAAATGCTGTGAGCGGACGACGGGGCTCGAACCCGCGACATCCAGCTTGGGAAGCTGGCACTCTACCAGCTGAGTTACGCCCGCCAAATCTGTATTAGTAAACTTAATTACACTAATTGAAAAATAATATTTTCTGAAGTATTAATCATCACTAAATTGCTATAATCAATTTAGCATAAAAGAAATTCTCATCATCTGAAAATTTCTAAAATTTTTTATTAGTTGGATTATTTTGTTTTCTTAGAGAATTGTTATGAAGGAATAACCGTATTTGCTAAGATTATTCCTTCATAGGTAAAGACTTAGTGAGAAATTATTTTGAAGTAGAGTATTTATTCCTGTTTTAAAATACTTTTATAAGATTTTAAAAATTATTAATTATACTTTTGGTTAGAATTTATTGTAGTTGATGTTGAATAATCATCTATTGGTGTTACGAAACTGCTCAGAGCTTCTTCAACACTGTCGTAAGTTTCAAATATTTCAATCGTTCCAGTCAGATGAAAAACAGATTGAGCAAACTTGCCCGGTTTAACAAGTTTAAGTTTTCCGCCTCTGGCTTTTACCTTTTTCCAGGTTACTACTAAAACACCTATAAAAGTTGAATCAAGAAATTCACAGTCTTGCATGTTGATGATAATATTGTGATGACCTTTATAAATTTCTTCATCCAGAACACTTTTAAAATCCAGTGCTTCCAGGATAGTAGCTTTTTCTAAATTTAATGTTGCGACCAGATAACCACAGTGGGTACTGAAATCGAATTCCCTCATTTTGCCCTCAATTGAAATAGTAAAGTATGGTAGAAAACGCCAACAACTGTGCCATCAACATTTTACATTAAACTCTAATTTTTGCTTAAATCTTTTGTACCAATTCGTTACAAATAATTAAATATAAACAGATCGTTTAAATCCATTGTTGGTTAAAAACTGTAATGAGCATGCAATTTATTTGTCCTGATTGTATGTTCTGTTCAGCTTTAGATTTGTATTAATGCTTGTGATCAATTCTGTCATCCGAACAAACTTGTCTGGATTTAAATTCAAAAAATGTATCATTATTAAAGGCTTTTTTTTAAGATTAGTATCAAATCAAAACAAGCAAAAAATTGTATGTTAGAAATAAGATTAAAAACAAATTTCTTTTGCTGGAACAATCCTTGAGCAATTCTATTGTCATTTTCAGAGGCGAATTTAGTTTCATTAGTCATGTGTCATTAATCAATGTATAGTTAAGTAAAGGGCGTTTTTTCTGGTTATGCATTGAATACATCCGGAGGGCTCAATGAAGGATGCTTCAAAAAACTATAAAGCATCTTACCTTTTTATTTTTCTAACGGTGCTTTTCATTGCATCTGCTATAATTATTACTCCGCTTTTAAGTCGGGAAACAAAAGATGATGGATCGTCTCATATCGTTTTAAACGATGGATTGATTTATATGCAGGGTGAAAATTCTCCATACAACGGAAGAGTGCTTGATACATTGGAGAACAAAATAATACAATATGATGTTGTTAACGGGTTAAAACATGGTGAGTTTATTATTTCAACTCTCAACGGAAAATTTAATGTTTGCGGCTTCCTTGAAAAAAATAAAAATGTCGGTAACTGGAAGTATTATTATGAAAATGGAACGTTAGAATCTACCGGCAGTTTTAAGGATGATAAAGCAAATGGAAAATGGACATGGTATTACCAAAATGGAAGCGTTAAAAGTGAAGGTGTTTTTATTTTGGGATTACGGGAAGGTAAATGGATAAATTTTGATGAGCAGGGTTTCCCCATTTCAATTATTCATTACCTGAGAGGAGAAACCATTGACGAAATACAAATCTCTAAACCTAAAATGGTTTAGAGCAATTTACTTATTTAAATGCGTCTTTAATTAATTTTTTCTGCTGCTGCATAGAAATTTTGTATGAACCCGCAGCAGGACTTGCACTTTCAGGTCTTCCAGCATATTCCAACTCACATTTAGCTGGCAAATCAGTCCTCAATCTGTGAAATAGAAAATTCCATGCACCCATATTCTTTGGCTCTTCCTGAACCCATGTTAATTTCTTGATTGATTGATAATTACCGAGAATTTTTTGAATTCTTTTCGACGGATAAGGATAAAGCTGTTCAAGACGTACTACAGCAGTGTTCTTAAAGTTATTTTCGGTTTTATATTTGAATAGATCATAATAAACTTTACCACCGGTTAATAAAACATGATCGATCAGTTCATTTTTTTCAATCGTGGTATCATCAAGAACTTCTTCAAATTTTCCTTTTAAGAATTCTTCTCTAGAAGATTTTGCTTCAGGTAATCTGAGAAGACTTTTTGGAGTCATAATTACAAGAGGAGTTCTGTGTGTTGATTTTACCTGTCTTCTTAAAAGATGAAAATACTGTGCAGGTGTTGTTACGTTACAAACCTGCATATTATTCTCAGCACAGAGAATTAAAAATCTTTCCAACCGTGCACTTGAATGTTCCGGTCCCTGTCCTTCAAAACCATGTGGAAGTAGTAAAACTAGATTATTTGGTACCTGCCATTTTTCAACCGATGCAACAATAAAATTATCGATTATAACTTGCGCAACATTTGCAAAATCACCGAACTGAGCTTCCCAGATTACCAATGTTAATGGATCAGCAATACTGTATCCGAATTCAAAACCGAGTACGGCTGCTTCAGAAAGAAGACTGTCTAATGCTTCGAGCTGAGCCTGGTTTTCGTTGATATTATTTAACGGAAAATATTCTGCTCCTGTTCTAATATCAGTAAATGCAAGATGTCTTTGACTGAAAGTCCCTCGTACGC
>JANWIS010000157.1 GCA_025449775.1 Ignavibacteriaceae bacterium | reverse complement strand
TGTTTTGCTCACTTTCATGTCAATTGGGTATCACCTGTTAAGATTAGAAGAATCATTGTCGGTGGTAACAAAAAAATGTTAGTTTATGATGACATGGAAAATTTTGAAAAGATTAAAGTTTACGATAGCGGTGTTGAGTTTGCCTCGACTGAAAGTATACACGAAGCACTTGTGCAATACAGAATCGGAGATATGTTCTCTCCAAAAGTTAACCAGACAGAAGCTCTTTCACTTGGAGCCCAGGAATTTATTTCTGCCATAAAAGAAAACAGGAAACCATTGACCAGCGGTTATGAAGGCCTTGCAGTAGTAAAACTTTTAGAAGCTGCGGATATTTCTTTGGCTAACATGGGTAAGATTGTTGAGCTGGATAATGTATTGTCGGATTAAAAATCTATTCTCTTAAATTATCACAATCGTTTTTTTAGAGCTGCTTTCCATTGAAGTTACTTTCTTTTCCATTTCAATTATCTAATGCTCATCTTTATTTTACTTTTAGTAATTTAATTCATTTACAATAACTATTATCCGTATGAACAAACAGAATATTAATAATGTAAAGCTTGGCAAGGACGTAAAAATTTTTGATTTTGTAAATCTTTATGGCTGCTCAATCGATGATGGAACAAAAGTCGGTACATTTGTAGAAATACAAAAAAATTCTTTCATTGGTAAAAACTGTAAAATCTCTTCTCATACTTTTATTTGTGAAGGTGTACACATTGAAGACAATGTGTTTGTAGGGCATAATGTAACATTCATCAACGATAAATTGCCACGCGCAACAAATATGGATGGATCATTACAAACTGAATCTGACTGGAAAGTTGTTGAAACTTTTGTGAAGAAAGGAGCTTCAATTGGTTCATCTGCAACAATTATGTGCGGAATAACAATTGGAGAAAATTCAATTATTGGTGCCGGTGCAGTTGTAACAAAGGATGTTCCGCCAAACTCAATTGCTAAAGGTGTTCCTGCCAGAGTTCTAAAAAAATAAATTTAAAAATAAAAAAGCCCCGATTTAATCGGGGCTTAAAATTATTTTGTTTTATTGTCAGAATTAAAAGAGAAGTTTCATTGTAAAGTAAACTAATGAGACAAAATAAATCACACCTAAGCTAAGCTTTATTTTTCCACCAAGTTTTCCAGATAATGCAAGGCTTGTCTTTACTTCATTACTGGTTTGAAAAGCTATACTCCCTGATCTCTTTAGAAATTTTTCAATAACAGGTTCGTTATTGTAAGAAATCAGATTTTCAGCAAACGGATAATTTGTATGACTCATTTTTATACTAATTAATTTTGTTATCAGAATAACATATACTTAGTAAGAATTATACCATAAATGACACACAAAAAACTAGTAAAATATATAACCATGACATTCTACTTGTAGGTTTTACCGGTAATATTAAATATGTTTTTACTCATCGACAGCCTTATAAACAAATCACCGAATGACTATTCGGCTACGATTTCAACGCGTCGGTTTCTCTTTCGTCCCTCCTCAGTTTTATTATCTGCAACAGGATTTTTATCACCAAGTCCAAAAACTTTAAAATTCTCTCTTTTCAATCCACCAAAGTAAGTGAAATATTCGAGCACTGCTTTTGCACGTTCAAGCGATAATGTTCTTAAAAATCTTGTATCCCCACTTGAATCCATATGTCCTTCAATCCGCCATTTTTTATTTGAAGATTGTTGAATAATCGCCATCAGATCATCTAAATATTTTTTGCCTTCAATTTTTATTTTTGAAGAATTGGGTGAGAATATTTCATCAGCAAGCAAGTAATAACCATCTGTGCCAATAACTCCAACTCCATCCGGACAACCATCTTCATCATTTACTCCATTAAGATCTTCCGCTTCATTAGGGCAATTATCTATCAGATCCAGAATTCCATCAGCATCATTGTCTTTATCAGGACAGCCGTCTTCATCTTCAAAACTATCAATATCTTCAGCTTCATTTGGACATAAGTCTTTTAAATCTAAAATGCTGTCAAGATCGTTATCATCTTCCGGACATCCATCCGTATCTCTGTAATTATCTATATCCTCCGCTTCATTCGGACAACTATCATTTAAATCCAAGACTTTATCCCCATCATTATCATTGTCCAGACAACCGTCTTCATCCTGAAAGCCATCAAAATCTTCTGCCTCATCAGGGCAGAAATCTTTACTTCCGATTATGCCATCATTATCAGCATCAGCACTTACGAAAGGTGAATAAGAAATACCAACAAGCAAAGAAGTGTAGGCATCTTTTGAATATGCAGCAGCAACATCATCAAGGTAATCGGTTAAAGGAAGAGTAGGATTGACTGAAACATTAATACTCACTTTATAACTTACAAGATACTTTGCTCCAACTTCTATATTATATGCATTGACATTTTTCGAATAAAGATTTGAAGTATTACCTGAAGTAGGATTGCCTGAACCATCCTTTGGATCAAACCAGAGATTTGCAAATCCGAAAGAAACGTACGGAAAAAAAACATTGTTGAATGAGATACTGTATGTTGCTGCTATTCCGACAGAATAAATATCTGTTAAAAAAGTTGGCGGTATTTGCCTCGTTCCATCCTGACTTGAAATTGTCATCCTGGAATCTTCGCCGCCCACTTGCTCTGTAACTAATTTTAGTTTTAGTCCGAAAAGATGAATTGAGTTCGTCTTAAAAAAATATTCACCAGACAGTCTGGCTGAATACCCTATTTTATCTTTTTGATAATCTGTATGAGGGAATGTGACACCACCTTCCAAACTAAACACAAATGCATTGTGAAAAGCGTGATTTACATTTCGTGATTGCTGCGGATAGATTTTGTTAAGGGATAGAAAAATTAACAGCACAATTAAATGTGCCTGGATTGAAAGCCTAATCAGAATTTTAGAGTTATTACCCAAATATCTAAAAGCTCAATAAGTTGTAAAATATTGAAACAACTACTTATAAATTTAGTAACAAATCAAATTATATGCGAGTATTTTTTCCAAAGTGAGAAAATGAAAATGCATTTTTTGGACTAAAAATTGATATTATTAGTAATCGAGATTATTGATATTGTAGATGCTACATTTGGATACACAAATTGTTTAAATTACTCGTCAAAATTTTTAACATAATTACCGATTCTTTTTAATCCCCCGAAGGAGAGAAAATGTTTGAGTCCACCATTTACGAAAACAGAAGAGACGACCTAAAAAATAAATTTGATTCCGGATTACTTCTTTTTTTAGGCAATGAAGAATCTCCTGCTAATTACCTTGCAAACCCTTATGCATTCAGACAAGATAGTTCTTTCCTATATTATTTTGGAATAGATAGACCAGGATTTACAGCAACAATCGATATTGATAACAACTTTGACACAATTTATGCAAATGATTTTAGTATTGATGATATAGTATGGATGGGTCCTCAGCCAAAAGTAAGTATACTAGCTGAGGGTGTTGGTATAAAAAGAACAGCTGTTCTCGATAAACTTGCTGAGCAAATAAATGCAGCAATTAAAAAGGGAAGAAAAATTCATTTCCTTCCACAATATCGTTACGAAAATATTACAAAACTTGCTGCACTAACCGGAATGAATTCTACCAATGTTAGCGATTATGCTTCAGAAAAATTTATTAAAGCAGTTGTTAATCAAAGATTAATAAAATCAGAAGAAGAAATAAAAGAAATTGAAGAAGCAGTTGACATCGCATTCAAAATGCATCTTGCTGCAATGAAGATGGTGAAGCCCGGAATCTATGAACAAAAAATTGCCGGTATGATTGAAGGGATTGCTCTTTCACTTGGTTATGGTTTATCGTTCAGACCAATTGTCTCAGTACACGGAGAAACTTTACATAATCATTTTTACGGAAATCTAATTGAAGAAGGGCAACTGTTAGTGAACGATTCCGGTGCAGAGAGTAAGCACCATTATGCAAGTGATATTACAAGAACAATTCCAGTCAGCGGAAAGTTTACACAAAAACAAAAAGAGATTTACCAGGTAGTTCTTAAAACACAGTTGAATGCAATTCAGTCGGTAAAGCCGGGAATTAATTATAAAGATCTTCATATGCAGGCAGCATTAGATATTGTTACAGGTTTGCAGGAAATCGGATTAATGCATGGAAATCCAGAAGAGGCTGTTAATAACGGTGCACACACATTATTCTATCCTCATGGATTAGGACATATGCTCGGACTTGATGTGCATGATATGGAACCTTTGGGAGAACAATTTGTTGGCTACGATGAAACTGTTCAACGAAGCGAAGAGTTCGGATTAAAATATTTAAGACTGGCAAGAACACTTCAAACAGGTTATGTTTTTACAATCGAGCCCGGCATTTATTTTATACCGGAATTAATAGATATATGGAAGCAAGAAAATAAACTCAAAGAGTTTATTAATTATGATAAGGTTAAAGAGTATAAAGATTTTGGAGGAATAAGAATTGAAGATGATATTATAGTAACTGAAGATGGTTACAGGGTACTAGGGCCAAAACCAATTCCAAAATCAGTTGAAGAAGTTGAAGCACTCGCTTCAGGTAAATAGATAGAAACTATTTTTACAGCCCCGATAAGATCGGGGCTTTTTTATCCATCTCAATAATACTTTCCTATTTCAGTCCAAAGGTTAATCTAAGTTTCAAAAATCAAATGACTTTTGTTTACAAATGAAGGTTGACTTTTAATCATCATTTTATGAAGTTATCAATGGTTAACTATTATTAAATAATTTTGGTTCTTGTGAGGGCAAAATGAGAAAATCGATAATAATTTTTACCATAACTATTTTAAATAGTTTGGTGTATCCTCAATGGACAAATCAAAATCCTGTACCAGATGGAAACTATCTACGAGATGTGTTCTTTATTAATAATTCCACAGGTTGGATTGTTGGTTCAGATGGGTTCATAAAAAAGACTACAAATGCTGGAGTTGATTGGATTTTAAAAAATTCAGGCACCACAACCTATCTAAAGGCAATTAGATTCATTGATGAGAACAATGGTTGGACTGTTGGAGAATCTGGTTTAATCTTGAAAACTACCGACGGTGGTGAACAGTGGTCGTCAATATCAAGTGGTACACTAGAAAATTTAAACTCAGTTGAATTTATTAATTCATCCATTGGATGGATTGCAGGTTATGGTGGTACAATTCTTAAAACTACAGATTCTGGGAGTTCATGGATAGCTCAATCAAGTGGCACAAGCTATCCAATTTTTTCTTTGTGTTTTGTTGATGTGAATATTGGTTGGGTGGTTGGTGGTTCAAATGATTTTAATTCAGATTCTACAGTTATCCTAAAAACTGCTGATGGTGGAACTACCTGGATCGCACAAGAATTAGCAGAGCCAATTCCAGAGGGAATTACTTTTCGAACTGTTGATTTTATAGATCAGAATATAGGTTGGGCAGGAGGTGGGCGTTCGGGAGGTCACAGTGGTTACTTTTATATTATAAAAACAACTGATGGCGGAGATAATTGGATTCTTCAACAAACTATTTCCCAAATCCTTAATATCAATGAGGATCTCGATACACTTAAACTACCAAGTGCATTATGGGAACCTGGTCCAGGTGGTATCAGAAAAATATTCTTTAAAGATATTAATAATGGTTATGCTGTTGGCGGTACGGGTACTTGGAACCGAAGAATTTATACTACGAGCAATGGCGGTTCAAATTGGATTTTGAAATCCGGAAGTTTTGAAGATAACGACCTGTACTCAGTTTGTGTTAATGCAGATGGGAATGGTTGGGCTGTCGGAGGTCTTGGCTCTATTTTTATTACAAGAGATAATGGAAATATTTGGACAAAACAATTAAGCGGAGCTGGTACCGTAACAGCTGAAGATGTTTATTCAATGTATATGGTAAATGACAGTGTTGGTTTTGCTGTCGGTTACAGAAACCAATAGTTTACATCTTCAGGCAATCTTGTGTTAAAGACAACAAACTCAGGAAAAATCTGGAACACAGAATTTTGGAATTATGGGTATTATCCATTCACTTCAGTTTTTTTCATCGATGAACTTCAAGGCTGGATAAGTGGTTCAGGTAGTTCAATACAAATATATCGAACTACCGATGGCGGTTATAATTGGATCCCTGTTTACTCAACTCAAAATTCTATAACTGATGCACCAATATTTTTTGTACCAAGCTCAATATTATTCATAGACAATAATATTGGTTGGTGTGCTTACGAAGGTGGAAGTTCACCACCCGAGGCAATATTAAAAAGCACTGATGGAGGTATTACGTGGATAGAAAAGAGTTCTATTGGCGGTTCATCAATATTTTTTATTAATAATAATAACGGCTGGACAGTTGGAGCAGCTGGTTTAACTAGAAAATCAACGGATGGTGGAGAGACCTGGATTTCTAAAATCAGCGGAACAACTTCTGATTTAAACTTTGTAAAATTTTATAATACGAATTTAGGAATTTGTGTTGGAGATTCAGGAACCGTTCTTTTATCAACTGACGGCGGAGAAACATGGACATCAAAAGTAAGCGGTACGACAGGTGAATTAAAATCTGTCACCTTTACAAATTCTACTTCTGTCTGGATTTCTGGTGCTAACGGAGAAATCTTATCAACAACAAATCTTGGAAATACCTGGACAACGCATAACAACTTAACTACAAAAAATCTCAACACAGTTTTTTTTACTGATGAATTTACCGGATGGGTTAGTGGAATGGGTGGAACAATGTTTAAATATTCAGTTGAACCACCGGTACCTCCGGTTTGGTCAAATCAAATTTTAGTAGAAGATTTAGCTGGAACGGAATCATCGGAAGAAGTATTGACATTTGGTCAGCACTCAAACGCTACTGACAGCCTCGATACATCACTTGGAGAATATGAACTGCCACCACCTCCGCCTTCAGGTATTTTTGATGCAAGATTTAATCTTCCTACAAATCCACAAGTGAATTCATTCATTGATTATCGGGATAGTTCTCAAACTGATATAACCTGGTTGCTTTCATTCCAATCGGGATCAAAAGGTTATCCAATAAAATTCAGCTGGGACAGTTTAAGTTTTCCTACTGGTGCATTTCATCTAACTGATGTAATTAATGAAACATTCGTTAATGTTAATATGAAGAATCAAAGTAGTTATGTTCTAACCAATACAACAATTACTTCACTTAAAATAAATTACTCTCCTGAGTATTGTTTTGTAGTTTCAATTGATAGTTCATGGAATCTAGTTTCTGTTCCCTATCTTTCACAAGATATGAGATTAAGCAGTCTATTTTCAACAGCAATTTCTGAAGCATACCGATACGATGCTGGCTATTTAACTGAAGACACTTTAACAACAGGAGTTGGATACTGGCTTAAATTTGCTGATGATGAGTCAGTAGAAATATGTGGAACTACATTAGGTGATACAGTACGAGTCGAAACCGGATGGAATTTATTTGGAGTGTATGATGAAAATATACCTGTTGATCAGATTACGACAACTCCACCGGGAATAATGGCAACGTTCTTTTTCGGATTTGAAGATGGTTATTATATAGCCGACACTTTAAAATCCGGAAAAGGATACTGGTTAAGAGTTACAGCAGATGGAATATTAAACCTAAATAGTGAAGGATTGACAAGTGATGGACAAGAACGACACAGATCTGTAATTGAAAATGATTTCGGAAAGGTTAAATTAAGTGACAATGAAGGAAAGAGTTCAACTCTCTACTTATCAAAAAAAGAAATCGACACAGATTTATATGAGTTACCACCAATTCCACCACAAGGTATTTTTGATGCAAGGTTCAGCAGCGGGAAACTTTTAGAAAATTTGAATGGTAGTAAAATAATTCTTATCAGCTCGGATAAATATCCAATAACCATCAAAGCGGAAAGTGTCAGCATAACAATTCGGGATGTGATAAATGGAAATTTACTTAACGAAGAGTTAGAAGATGGAGAAGAAATAACAATCACAAACAATCAGATCTCTTCGATTGAAATTACCGGAGAATTAACTGCTGGATTGCCGATTACTTATGAGTTATATCAAAATTATCCTAATCCTTTTAATCCGACTACAACTATAAAGTTTGCTCTTCCTGATGAATCAAATGTAAATTTAAGTGTTTACAATGTAATTGGTGAGTTAGTGCAAACTTTAGTGAATGATCAAATGAAACCCGGTTACTATGAGTTCGAAATGAATGGAAATAATCTTGCTTCCGGAATTTATATTTACAGAATAAAAACTGGAAGTTTTATTGATTCTAAAAAAATGGTTTTAATGAAATAAACCTGAATTCTGATTAATATATTTTTTTATCAAGAAAACTTGTCAGAATCCATATAGAATATTTTAATTCAACACCAACCTAAATTCTTAGTTTTTAGCACTTTCCTATCCCAAATTCAACTTTTTTTGTGTCTAATTCTGATACGAATTCTTCAAATGAACTAGTAAAATGACTCAATTATTTTGATTTAGAGTTATTCTTGCGTGGTATAAAGGTTGGATTACTCTCTTCGAAATTAATTGGTCGAACTATTTCCTAAACCAATCCTTCAGTTTCAGAATTGAAAAAAAGCTAACGACACATTCAATTCAACTGATTAAAAGAACATATGAAAATATTTTTCTTCCTTCTTCTTTCAACTTCAGTTATTCATTCTCAATGGATGAATCAAAATCCCGTACCTGATGGTAATACTCTCTATTCAACTTTTTTTATAAATGATAATAATGGTTGGATTGTCGGATCGGATGGCTTCATCATAAAAACAACTAACTCCGGTATCGATTGGATTCCACAAACAAGCGGAACAGATTTAAATTTAAAATCAGTTCAATTTTTTAACCAGGATATTGGCTGGATTTGCGGTGAAGATGGTTTGATACTTAAAACAACCGATGGTGGACAAAATTGGATTGAGCTTACTTCCGGAATACCTGAAACTTTAAACGATATATTTTTCTACGATTTGAATACAGGATGGGTTGTTGGATTTGCAGGAAAAATACTTAAAACTACAGATGGCGGATTAACCTGGACAATTCAAACTTCTGAAACATTTGCCGACTTAAATTCAATTGATTTTTCTGATGAAAATATTGGATACGCAGTCGGAAGAGACAATACCCTGCTTTGTTCAACTGCAATTTTATTAAAGACAACAGATGGAGGATTAAGCTGGATAGATATATCAGCAAACCTGAGTATTGTTGCCGGCGCAAACACAATCGAATTTATTAATTCCGAAACAGGATGGATCGGAAGCGGCGAAAATTCTTTTGCCAGCTATATCTTCAAGACTACCGATGGTGGTCAATCCTGGATTCAACAAAATTTATTTACACTCAGACCTGATGAAAATATTAATCGCGATAACCCACTGATTGATGGAAACGTAGGCATACGATCAATCTACTTTAAAGATGCAAACAATGGCTGGGCGGTTAATGGTAATGGTACATTTTGCAGAGCTATTTTAACAACTACTGACGGCGGTGAAAACTGGGATACTAAATACTTTGGATTAGAAGAGTTTGATCTGCTCTCTGTCTTCGTTAACAATGCAGGACAGGGCTGGGCAGTTGGATATAACGGAACGATTTTTATTACTGATGATAACGGACAAAGCTGGGCACAGCAATTCAGTGGAGGAGTTCATTATGGTGGTGAAGAAAATATTCACTCTATTCATTTTGCTAATGATAGTCTTGGCTGGGCAGCAGGAACGAGAAAGAATTTTTCGGGCATAGAAGAATATCCATTAATCTTAAAGACAACTAACGGCGGAAAGATCTGGAAAACAAATTATTATGGTTATTATTACTCATTAAGATCTGTTTATTTCATCGATGAAAATATCGGATGGGCTGGTGGAACAGAAAAACTTTTATCTACAACTAATGGTGGAGAAAACTGGTCTTATATCCCAACCGATATCAGAAGTATTTCATCAATATTTTTTATAGACCAGAATACTGGATGGCTGATTTCTGATGACAGTTTTGAAAATTTATTAAATCCTGAAAACATAAATGATATTATTGCCAAGTCAACCGATGGTGGATTGACCTGGATCCAAAAAAGCGATCTCGGCGGCTCATCAATTTATTTTTTAGATTTGAATACAGGATGGGCAGTTGGGGAAAATGGAAATATCAGGAAATCGACCGATGGAGGCGAAACATGGATTTCAAAATTAAGCGGGACATCAGTCAAGTTGAATTGCGTGAAATTTTATGATTCAAATTTAGGAATTTGTGTTGGAGAGTCTGGAACTATTCTGCTGACAACTGATGGCGGAGAGAATTGGTTTCCAAAAACTTCCAGTAGTACGGATGATCTCAATTCAGTTACTTTCACCAATCCATCATCATTCTGGATTGCCGGTTCATCAGGCGAAATTTTTTCAACAACTGATTTAGGTTCGGGCTGGGCATTTTTTAATGATATGACGGATAAAAATTTCAACACAATATTTTTTACTAATGAGAATACCGGATGGTCAGGAGGTCTCGGAGGAGCTTTATTTAAATATAAATCGGATGTTGTCCCGGTTGATCTCATTTCATTCACGGCAAAACTTTCAGCTGATCAGGTAAAATTAGAATGGCAAACCTCTACAGAGACTAACAACTATGGATTCGAAATAGAAAAAAGAATTGATGATGGCGACTGGAATAATTTAGGTTTTGTAGAAGGTCACAATAACAGCACCTCAACAAATTATTATGCTTTCACGGATTTAAATCCAATCGGTGGCAATATACTGCATTACAGGTTGAAGCAAATCGATTTTAATGGTGAATATGAATTTTCAAATGAAGTAACAGTAGAGATTACTCCAAATAAATTTGCTCTCTATCAGAATTATCCGAACCCTTTCAATCCATCCACAAATATCAGATTTCAAGTTCCAGAGCAAAGCAGAGTTATTATTAAAATCTATAATATACTCGGAGCTGAGGTAAGCACACTTCTCGATGAAAAAAAAGAACAGGGTGTTTTTGAAGTTAAGTTCAACGCAGAGAATTTACCAAGCGGAACTTACATTTACAGGATTATTGCAGCAGATTTTGTAGAATCTAAGAAGATGATTCTGATAAAATAGTTACTTGGACGGTAAGATTTTTTTTGTGATGTATTTATATTCTCCGCTAATTATTTTCCTCCCAATATTCAAAAAGGTTTTTAAACCGCTTGCCGATTTTAAAACTAAATGATATAGAGCTTTATTATGAAACTTATGGAAACGGTCAGCCGTTGATTCTAATTTCGGGGATGATAAGTGATTCTCAGAGCTGGGTTTCATTGATAAAAAATCTTTCGAAGAATCATTTCCTGATAATCCCCGATAACCGCGGTGTTGGAAGAACAAAACCACAGGATGCCGATATAACTATTCAAAAAATGTCTGATGATTATTACTCGCTTATAAAACATTTAGATTTAAAATCAGTTAGCTTGCTTGGTCATTCAATGGGAGGATTTGTAGCACTCGATTTTGCGATCCGTTATCCTGAATACACTTCAAAATTAATTCTTGCTTCAACATCTGCATTTAATTCTAAACGGAATATTGATCTCAATCGTCAGTTCGTTTCTGATTTGGAATCAGGAATGGAAGATGATAAATGGTTCCGTAATATATTTTATTGGTTATTCTCAAACCGAATTTTTAATAATAAAATTATTATGAATGATTTGATCCAGCTTTCAATTGAATCTCCCTATCGGCAAAGTAACGCAGCTTTTACAAATCAGACCAAAGCCATCGAAAATTTTAATTGTCTTAAAAACCTTCCAGACATTAAATCGGAAACGATGATCGTATTTGGGAAAGAAGATAAATTATTTCCACCCGAAAAAAATATTGAAATGTTAAAAGCGATTCCAAATAATCAAGTTACCATTATAGAAAATGCTGCTCATACAATTCATTTCGAAAATTCAAAAGATTTCATTAATTGCATACTGAATTTTTTAGAAGAATAAATAATTCGTTACCTGGAACTTTAATTTCTTATACTATTCCGTCATATATTTAGTTTTATATTCAACCAATCGCGGATTGTCCGGAGATTTTTTTATCAGCTCATCAAAAAGTTCTTTTGCTTTTCCCACCTGCTTTGTTTCAGAATAAAGAGAAAGAAGATTTATCTGTGCATCGATATAGTTCGGGAAGTAATTCCGGACTTGTTCATATTTATTAATTGAATCCTGAATTTTTCTATTAGCCTCGTAAAGTCCGGCAACGTTTCGCATAACAATTGGATTAAATGGTGCCAGTTCATTCGCCTTCAAAATATATTTCAAAGCCTCGGGATAATTTCCCAGATGGAAGCTGGCAATAGAACGGTAGTAATCGACAGGCTGTTTTGAAGCATCGAGCGGATATAAAATTTCCGAAATTTCTTCCAGCTTTTGAAGCATGAATGTATACTGCCCTGTATTCTTCAAAAAGATTGAATGACCAAATTTTATCTCTGATTGTAATCTGATTATAGAAGTAATTCCTCCAATGATAATCATAAGAATAAGCATCCATTTTAAATGAATGCTTTTCAAGCTTAATATATTTTTACCTTTCTCATCAGAAACAATCAACGCACATCCTGCTGAGACCACAGCTAAAAAAAATGAGGAGAATTTATAATTCGGGAATGCCAGAAGCGAATACGCAAATGTAATCAGAAAAGTTAACAAGAGCGGAAAATATTTATGGTTATTTTTTAATTTTTTGAAAAGCAAGTACGCAACTGAAATATAAATCAATAAGAAAACCAGAGCAGAAAGAAAACCACTTTCGGAAAATATTTCCAGAAAATCATTATGAGCATGAACGTTGTGTATGAATGTTACTGTCTCATCAGTGAAATAATCACCAGAATATTTTGGATAGTGACCGCTCCATTTAAACATCCCAATCCCGGAAACCGGATTATCTCCTATCATCTGCAAAGATGCATCCCAGAATTTCATTCGGAGAACATTGCTTTTAAATTCAGCATCAAATAAAGTTTTTGCAGTTGAATCCAAGTCAGGTCTATCTGATACTTTAACAGGTATTAAAGAGATAGTAAAGGAAATTAATAGCACAGCCAGAGTGGGAATTAAGAATTTTAATCTATCCTTTTTTTCAATCTTGAAAAAAATAAATACTATATAAAAAAGAACTATCGCAATCAAAATTATTATTCCCGAACGGTTCCGTGTAAAAAGAAGGAATGATACATTGACAATCGCAGCAATGAGCAGATAAATTTTTTTATCCTTCTTTATGTAAGTATGAAGTATAATAAAGAATGGTAATGAAGAAAGAAGATATTCAGCTGCAAAGCTTCTGTGTCCCAATGTTGAGCCAGGAGCTGATACTGTTGGAAATTGAGTTATTCGTATTTGAAAAACTTCAAGTAGACCAAGGACACTGAACAATGTTGAAATTATTACTACAGAGTATGACACAACTTTTAAGAACCTATCGTCACCAAGAATTGAAAACAACAGTACAGTTTGCAGAAGAATACAAAGCGGAATAATTAAATCACTTAGTTTAAGAAAAAGTAGTGAAGCGGAGCCATTTAAAAAAGCGGTTAAAAAAGTAACCGGAAATAAAATAAACAGGAAAGAAAGAGATTTGTTCAGATGTATTTTATTTTCCATTTTGAATCGGGCAACAAATACAAGGAACAAGAAAAGCGAAATAGAAAAGAAGAAAACTCTCTGAACAACATCCATCTCATATACAGCAATAGCAAAAGTGATCGGTGAAAGAAATGTAAGACCGAAAAATATACTTATTCCGCTGTAAGATTTTGTTTTGCTCATAAATTGTAAAATTGTTAAGAAAATTAAGCAAATCAACTCATTTAAACTTGTTAGCGCCAGTTCAACCACATAAGACACTTGAGAAAAATACCATTAATTTCTTAACTTATCCGTCAGATTAGCCAAACCTATTTCATTAACAGAAGTCTGATAAAATTTTGAATGATAATTTCAATATAAACCCGTTAAGGCGAAGTATTATTAGAGCTCTGGCTTATTATGATATATTTTCTTATCCGCTGACTGCAAATGAAATTTATTATCATCTCGGTGTAAATCACACTAGTCCTGAAGAAATAAAAAAAGAACTTGAGGTTTTATCTGAAAATCAAATTGTGTACTGCAAAAGACAATTCTATCTTTTAAGCAATGATGATTCTTACATATTAAGACGTGAAAAAGGAAATGAACTTGCTATAAAACGGTTGCAGACTGCACGACGTGTTTCAGCATTTATATCGAGATTTCCTTTCGTTCGTGGAATAATGCTTTCCGGTTCAATTTCAAAAGGATTTATGGAAAAGAATTCCGATATTGATTATTTTATAGTAACTCATCCGAACAGAGTCTGGTTCTCACGTTTGATGTTGATGGTTTTTAAGAAATTATTTTTGTTTAACTCAAAGAAGTATTTCTGTATTAATTATTTTATTGATTCTGAAAATCTGGAAATCAATGAAAAAAATATTTTTACCGCAACCGAACTTGTAACACTTCTTCCTACATTCGGAAAAGATATTTATGAACAGTTTGTTCAAAAAAATGTTTGGGTTAAAGACTTCTACCCTATTTTTCCGAAAAGAGAAACAGATAAAGTATTGAACAGGAAAAATGGTTTTCTCAAATCTTTATTTGAACAGATGCTTGGTAAAAAACTGGGAGATAAATTTGACGACTTTGCAATGGAATTATTTAAGAAAAATAGTAAGTCGAAATATAAAGGAATTGATAAAGAGGAATTTAATTTGGCGTTCAAATCAACCAAAAATGTATCAAAGCATCATCCCAGATTTTTTCAGAAAAAAGTTCTTCATGAATTTGATACCAGGATAAAATCGCTCGAAGAGAAATTGAAGGTTTCGCTTTAATTATATGAAAAAAATTCTTTTCACACATTCATATTTCTACAGGTTCGATCAGAAGCAATGGGATGCTAAACAGCCTTATCCGCCTCTTGGCACTATTTACGCTGCAGCAGTTATGCGTGAAGCGGGTTATGAAGTATCGTTATTTGATACTGCTTTGATTGAAACTCCTGAAAAAATCATCCCAATAATCGAAAATCAAAAACCAGATTACCTTGTTATTTATGATGACGGATTTAATTATCTCACCAAGATGTGCCTTACAAATATGCGTGAAGCTGCTTTCAGAATGGCGGAAATTGCAAAGAAGAACGGCTTAACTGTGATTGCATCAAGCTCCGATGCTGCAGATCATTATGAAAAATATATTAATCATGGAGTTGACTTTATTGTGATCGGAGAAGGTGAACTGACTTTAAAAGAATTAATCTCCAAGTTGGATAACGGAGAAATTAATTTTAGAGATACAGCAGGTTTAGCATTCAAAGATAACGGACAAATCATTCGGACAGAAGCAAGACAGATAGTAAAATATCTTGATACATTCCCCATGCCGGCTTGGGATCTCGTGGATATTTCATCTTACAAAAAAATCTGGCTGGAAAACCATGGATATTTTTCTTTGAACAATGCCACAACTCGCGGTTGTCCTTTTAAATGTAACTGGTGTGCAAAACCAATTTACGGGAACAGGTATAATTCCCGGTCTCCGCAAAAAGTTGTTGAAGAGATTGCATTCTTAATAAATAATTTTCAGGTTGATCACATCTGGATGTGCGATGATATTTTTGGATTAAAACCCGGATGGGTTCAGGAATTCAGGGATATTGTTAACGCAAAAAGATTAAAGTTCAAGTATAAAATACAATCAAGGGTTGATTTACTTTTACAGGAAGATACTATTTCAGCGCTTGCAGAATCTGGGGCTGAAACTGTTTGGGTCGGCGCCGAATCAGGTTCACAAAAAATTCTGGATGCAATGGATAAAGGAACCACTGTCGAGCAAATTTATAAAGCCACTTCGATCCTTAAAAGAAATAAAATCAAACCTGCATTCTTTCTGCAATTCGGTTATCTTGGAGAAGAAAAGGAAGACATTGAAAAAACAATTAATATGGTACTTGATCTGATGCCTGAAGAGATCGGGATTTCAGTTTCATATCCGCTTCCCGGAACCAAGTTCTATGAAATTGTAAAAGAACAATTGAAAGAAAAAACAAACTGGACTGATTCAGATGAACTTGCTATGATGTATAACAGTACTTTTTCGCCAATTTATTATAAGAAGCTTCACAGATATGTTCACAAAGTTTACAGAAGAAAGCAAAGCCTTCAAAATCTTAAGAATGTAATTTTAAATCCGCTGAAAGTTAACAGGAAAAAACTTCGTTCAGCAATTTCTGCACTTTATTATATTCCCGCTTCCATTACTGACTCACTTGTTCTTAAGAAGCTGGAAACCGCCAAATAAAATTCACCAATGAATTCAACATCGCTTCAATTCAATAATGTAAATAAAGCATTTACACTTCAATCTGTAAACTATGATAACTATGACAAAGAAAATCCAACTTTAACATGGATGAGAAAGCAAGTTCAAAAAAATGTTTTGAAATTTTTAAGGCTAAATGATAAAATCCTCGAGCTGAACAGCGGGACAGGAATTGATGCTGAGTTTTTTGCAGAGAAAGGTTTCACTGTTCACTGCACAGATTTATCCGACGGCATGATCGGGCAGATGAAAAAAAAATTTTCAGCAACTAATTTTTCTGACCGATTAATTATTCAACAATGTTCATTTACTGAACTTGACAAAATCGGGAACAAAAAATTCGATTTTATTTTTTCCAACTTTGGAGGATTAAACTGTATTCCTGATTTACGGGAATCGACTAAATTTTTTCCTTCTCTTCTGAATAAAAATGGCAGAGTATGCCTCGTAATTCTTCCGCCTGTTTGTCCATGGGAAATGATTCAGGTTTTTAGAGGAAAGATTAAATTTGCGTTCAGAAGATTCAGCAATCAAGGCACGCTTGCTAATGTTGAAGGAGTAAAATTTAAAACGTTTTACTTTTCATCTAAAAATGTGACTAATACACTCGGTCCGGGATTTAAAATATTAAGGCTCGAAAGTCTCGGTTTATTTACTCCGTCACCTCAAATGGAAAAGATTCCGAAAAAATTTCCGGGATTGACAAAGCTATTGAACAAAACAGATGAAAAAATTTCACATCTATTTCCGCTCAATAGGATTGGGGACCATATAATTATTACTGCGGAGTATCAAGGAACTTAAATTTGAATTCTGAAAAAGATAATACTAATCCTTCCATTATAGAAAATGGTGTACACATTCTGTCCCCAATTAACAATGATTTTGAAGGCTTGTATTTAAAACTCCGTTCAAAGGAAAGACGGGTTTACACAGATGAAGAATTACTTTTATTACCATCTGCATCGACTTCAAATCCACATAAAAAAGAATGGGAATTAAGAGCTCAATCTTTTCTTCGCTTTATAGATTATCTTAAAACAAAAAAAAATAATTTAACCCTGCTCGATCTTGGATGTGGAAACGGGTGGTTTTACGGACAGCTTTCTAAATTGTTTAATAATAATTATTTCTGCGCCGACATAAATTTGACTGAGCTAAAACAGGCTAAAAAAGTTTTTACTTCAGGAAATATTAATTTTTATTATGCTGATATTTTTGCTGTAGACTTTGCCGGGCAACTGTTCGATATAATTACAATTAATGCTTCCGCTCAATATTTTCCAAATCTTACAACTTTAATTAACCGGCTTATGAATTTATTAAATGAGAACGGTGAAATTCACGTGCTAGATTCACCTTTTTATGAAAACAACGAATCGGAAGATGCTAAAAAAAGGACTATAGAATATTATTCCTCAACCGGATTTATGGAGATGGCAGAATTTTATTTTCATCATCAGTGGTCAGAGCTTTCAGCATTCAATTATAAAATCTGTTACAAACCTGATTCTATTTTAAACAGAATAAAGAAAATATTTCTATTTAGCGATTCTCCTTTCCCATGGATTATAATTAAAAAATGACTTCAGCTTTTCGAAAATATTTCGGTCAGAAATATCTGCTTTTATTTTCGCCAGTTCTATTGTTTGTAATTTTCAGATTCATAGTAGGATTTAACGGTTTGTATGGGCAGGACAGCCACGAATACTTTAGGTACAGTCGCGCTATTGTTGAATTCTTTAAAACCGGGAATTCCCCAGGGGATTATTTTTGGCCGATCTATTACCCTGTACTTGGTGCAATTCTGGGATTAGTAATGGATAATTTATTCTCACTTCAATTAATTTCTGCTCTGTCATTAACCGGCTGCTTGTTCTTCATTCATCATATCATAAATAATATTTATGAGGATAAAAAATATTTAATGATCTATCTCGTTATATCTTTTTTGTTTGCACCTTACGTACTCAGAAATAGTTTTGTCGTTATGGCTGATATGTTAACTGTCTTTTGCATCACAGCTTCATTTTATTTTTTTATCGGATATCTCGAAAAGAATGAATTAAAAAATATTATTTTCTTTTCAGGTTTTTCCGTGATTGCAGTATTAACCCGTTACGCCGCTGCGGCTGTATTTATTATTCCATTCTTTATTCTCCTTTACGAGATAACAAGAAAAAAGAAGTTTATTCATATGATAGTTTCTGTTGTTATCGCAATCATTTTAATTACACCACATATTTTAATTAGAAAATCAAACTCAATAGATTTTCTTGAACATACCTGGCTTCAAAGATGGTCTGTGTTGAATTATTTTAAAAGTGATTTCATAACTCCCGATGGCACCGAACATTTTCGACTGATAAATATTATTAATTCATTTTCAATAATATTTTACCCGACGTACTTAGTATTTGGAATAGTTGTATCTTTTTTCTTACAGAAGAAATATTTTAAAAATAAATATTGGATGATTTCATTAGGTGTAATTTTGGTTTACGCATTTTTCCTGGCAGGAATACCATATCAAAATCAGAGATTTTTTCTTTTGTTTTATCCTTTCGTTGTTGTTGTTTTATATCCGGCCTTTGAAAGACTGATGTTTTTCCTGGGTAAAAAAAGAACTGTAAAATATTTAGTGATAGGACTAATGCTCATCGTGCAAATATTTTTTTGTATTTACTTTTTCAGATCAGCTTACGAAAGAAATGTCATTGAGAAAGAAATCTCGGCTTATGCTAAAAACGATATTCATAAAAATATTTATTCTTTCGATGTTGATGTTTCATTCATAAGTTATGATGTAAACAAAAATGTGATAAACATGCGAAATAACAGAATAGCAAAGTTTGAACCTAACTCGATAGTGATTTTTAATGAAGAGAAATTCAAAATTCAGTGGGCAAATATGAACCCGATGCTGAATTGGATTGAGCTGAAATCGAATTATGATTTACTGGAAGTAAATGATTTCGGGGATGGGTGGAAAGCTTATGAAATCAGATAAAAGGAAGCGCGGATAATCATTGAATAAAAAACACATACTGATTATAACACCCGGTTTCCCCAAAGATGAAAGGGATTCTAATTGTATTCCTCCATTGCAGGATTTTCTTTTAAAGTTCAGCTCGATACATCAATCTTCTCAAATTTCAGTAATCACTCTTCAATATCCGTATGAGAAAAGATCGTACAATTGGAACAAGATAGGAGTTGTGTCCTTAGCCGGTAAGAACAGTGTGATCTTTAAGCCACTCAATTGGCTCAAGGCAATTAGCCAGGCAAAAAAAATTCACAAGTCTAATCCGATCGATATTATCCACTCACTTTGGTTAGGTGAATGTGCATTGATTGGAAATCACTTATCGAATAAATTTAGTTGCGATCACTTCTGCACTTTGATGGGACAAGATGTGAAGTTATCAAACAAATACCTTCATTGGTTAAAGAATGATAACACAAAATTAATTGCTCTATCAAAAAACCAGACAGATTTATTTTTTAAATTCACTGGGAAAAACCCTGATCAAATTATTCCTTGGGGAATTGATGATAATTCCGCAGGTAATTCAAATAGAGATATTGATCTGCTTGGTGTTGGTTCACTTATTCCATTAAAAAATTATTCGTTGTTCATAAAATTAGCAGAAGAAGCTGTTAAAATTAATCCGAAAGTTAAATGTGTTTTAGCCGGGTCCGGACCAGAGTTTTCTAGGCTAAGAGGAATGGTGGAAGAAAAAAAACTTGCTGACAACTTTGAATTTACAGGCTTATTAAATCGCCTGGATATTTTTAAATTGATGCAAAGAAGTAAAATATTAGTTCA